>DATNMZ010000327.1:0-2300 GCA_035602095.1 Thermoanaerobaculia bacterium | reverse complement strand
ACTTCCTCGAGCGTTTCCTCGCGGGCCGGCGGCGCAAAGGCGGGCAGGTCCGGGGTCAGGCGCAAGTGGCGCTCTTCGATTACGGAGCTATCGGCGAGGATCATCGCCCGTTCGAGACAGTTGCGGAGCTCGCGGACGTTGCCGGGCCACGCGTATTCGCGAAGGCGTTCGCGGGCGCCCGATTCGAGCCGGAGCGGCTTCTTCTTGAGCTCCCGCGGCAGCGCCGCGAGAAACCAGTCCACCAGCGGGTCGATGTCCTCGCGCCGGTCGCGCAGCGGCGGAATCCGAATCGGGAACACGCGGACGCGGTAATAGAGGTCTTCGCGGAACGCTCCCTGGGAGACGAGCCGGTCGAGCGGCCGGTTCGACGCGGCAATGATCCGGACGTCCACAGTGATGGCGGCCGTCCCGCCGACGCGGTGGAACGAGCGCTCCTGCAGGACGCGGAGGAGCTTCCCCTGGGTCGCCGGCGTCAGCTCGCCGATCTCATCCAGAAACACCGTGCCGCCGTCCGCGAGCTCGAATTTCCCGAGCCGCCGGACGGCCGCGCCGGTGAAGGAGCCCTTCTCGTGTCCGAAGAGCTCGCTCTCGAGAAGCGTGTCGGGAATCGCCGCGCAGTTGATCGCCACGAACGCCCGGCGCGCCCGCGAAGAGAGCGCATGGATGGCCCGCGCAAAGAGCTCTTTGCCGGTGCCGCTCTCCCCTTCGAGCAGGACCGTCGCGTCGGTCGCCGCCACTCGCTCCGTTTCCACCCGAACGGTCCGGAGCGCCGCCGATTCGCCGACGATCGGGGGCATGAGTCCCGATTGGGTCTCCGCGAACAGGAGGGTCTCGCGCCGCCCGGCCCGCCGTTCGATCGCGCGCGCGACCAGGATCCGGAGCAGATCCGGATCGACGGGCTTCGTGATGAAGTCTTCCGCGCCCCGCCGCATCGCGTCCACGGCAGTCTCGATCGACCCGAACGCGGTCATCACGACCACGGGCAGAGTCACGTCGACGGCGCGAGCGGCGTCGAGAACGGAAAGGCCATCCGCGCCGGGCAGCCGCCAGTCCGTCAGCACGACGTCGAACTTCTCTCCCCCCTGGAGGCGGTCCAGCGCCGCCTCGGCGCTCCCGACGCCGAGGACGGTCCAACCCTCCGCCTGGAGCATCTCCTCGAGCATGGCGCGCAGCGAGCTCTTGTCTTCGACGACGAGGACGTTGGGCATGGATCGATCAAGGGTAAGGCGGAAAGGGTCCGGGGGAAAGAAAAAGCCCGGGAAGGCCGCGCCGCCGTGCAGCGGGTCTCCCGTCTTGCGGCCTGCCTCGACGTCTACTGCGGCGGCTTCGGCTGGTTCTCCGGGCTCGCCGCGCCCGGGATGTAACCGGTCTTTCCGTCCGCGGGAGCCACCGAGGGCGCCGAGGGGGGTGGGGCGGCATAGAAGAGGCCCTGCCCGTACGGGAGGGCGGTCGGTTGCGCGGCCGGACGCGCAGCGGAAGGTTCCGCGCCGGGAGCGGCCGGGGTGCCGGCGGCGCCCGGGGCGGCGGACCCGGCCGGCGCGAGCGGGGTCGAGATCCACTGCGGCGAAAAACGCAGGACCGAGACCGGGGTCTGCCCGACCGCGAGCCGGGCGGAGAAGGCGGAAGTACGGCCCGGCTCGAGGATAGCGCTCGCGACCACCGCCGGCGCCGACACGATCACCTGGCCTTTGTCATCGACGGCGCTGACGTTCAAGCGCACACCGGTCGCCGGGGTCGCGCCGGGGTTGCGGAGGTTTCCCCGCACGAGCACGTCCGCGTCTGCACGCTGCTGATCGTAGTCGGCGATCTCGACGCGCCCGGCGCCGCTGACTGAGGAATCCTTCTTCTCTTCCGGCGCCGCGGATCCAATCGCGCGCAGCGGATGGCCGACGTCGGCGTCCGTGACGCGAACGCGGGCCTTCGGCGCTTCGCGGACCGCGCGGGCGGCCCCGGCTGGAGTCTCCGAGACCCCCACGGCCTTCGCAGAAGAACGCGGAGAGGGCCTGGCGTTGGCCGCGGCCGTGGCGGCGAGGTCGAGCTCGGATGCGGGAAGCGAGAGCAGCGTCCCGTCGGCTCGCGTCAGAAGCACGGTATTTCCCTGGCGGATCAGCGGAGACCTGAGCTCGATCCTCGTCCCGCCTCGCAAGACGGCGACCTCGGCAGCCGACGTCGCGGCGCTCCATGCCAGACCCGCCAGCGCGCAGGCCGCGAGGATCCGGCTCGTTTTCGTTCTGTTCATGTCCGTAAAGCCTTTCGCTCCAATGGTAACAGAACCAGTTGTCAGTTATCAGTTTTCAGTT
>DATNMZ010000326.1:0-3525 GCA_035602095.1 Thermoanaerobaculia bacterium | reverse complement strand
TCTCTTCCGCCGGCGAGATTTCCGCGGAGATTGCGACCATCGAGACGCTCGACGGCCGCCGGCGCCTCGCGCGGGTGGCGGCCGCGGCATCCCCCGAGCAGGCGGCCCGCATCGGCCGGTCGCTCGCGTCCACCTTCGCCGGGACGCGGGTCGTCGATTCCGCCGGCCGGCTTCTCCACCGGGCGGGAGATCCGCGGCTCTGGATTCCGGTCCGCGGGCGCGAGCTGGCCGCGTCCCCCGGCCGCTTCTTCCAGGCAAACCGGTTCCTCCTCGACCCCCTCGCGGCCTGCGTGGCGGCCGCCGCTCGGGCGGTTTCGCCGGGCCGCGCGCTCGACGCCTTCGGCGGGTCCGGCCTTTTCGCGGCGGCGCTGCTCGACGCCGGACATGCGGTCACGTCCGTCGAAGGCGACACGGAGACGGCGCAGGAGGCCCGACTCGCGCGCGATCGGTGGGGAGCCGGAGAGCGGTGGCGGATCGAGCGCGGGTCCGTGCTCGAGTTCGCAATCTCGGATGCCGGGCGCGAGGACGTCGTCGTCGCCGACCCGCCGCGCGCAGGTCTCGGGCTTCCGCTCGCCCGCGCACTGGCCAGCCGGGCCCGCGAGCGGCTGATCTACGTGTCGTGCGACCCAGCCACCCTCGCGCGCGATCTCTCCGCGATCCTTCCGGAGGGGTGGGAGATCCTCGAAGCCCGGCTCTTCGACCTCTTCGCCCTGACCCACCGGATCGAGGCCGTCGTCGCGCTCGGCCGGCCCGGGGCTGCTTGACTCGACGGCCCCCGCGACCGTTGCCGCCGGCGCCCGCCGCGTGGGCCGCTGCGGCATTCGTGGCGGGCATCGCGCTGGGCGCCCGGAGCGTTTCTGGGGGCGGCGCCGCCGGGAGTCTGGCCGCCGCGTGCGCCGCCCTCTGCCTCTTCCGCTTCCGACGGGGCGTCGGCGGGGCGCTCTCCCGCGGTTGCGGTCTGCTGCTCTTTTCCGCGGTCGGGTTTGCCGAGGGGCAACTGGGGATCGCGGTTCCCGCCCGGGAGGCCGAGCGAGCGTTCGCGGCGCTGCCGGCGGGAACCGAGCGCACGGACCGGGTCGAAGGCGTGCTCGCCGATTTCTGGACCGGCCGGCCACCCCGCGCTCACGGCCGGATGCGGGCCGAGCGTCTGTGGGATGGAACGCGGTGGCGACCCTTTCCCGCGGAAGTTTTCCTCTTCGTCTCGGGCGAAGAACCCGTGGCGCCGGTCGCCGACCGCGGCGACCGGGTCGTCGCGGTCGGGCGGTTGCGCGGGGAGGGGCGGTCGGCCTCCGATCGGGACCCCGCACTGCCGTGGTCGACGTACAGGATGTCCGTCAAGAGCGCGCTTCGCCTCGAGTCGCCGCGTCCGACGGCGCTCTCCATCCTGGCCGGGCCGAATCGTTGGCTCTTCTCGAAGCTTCCTCCCGTCGGCGTCCGCGGCGCGGCATTCGAGAGAGACGTGCGCGGGCCGCTCGTGGCCCTGCTCCTCGGCCGCACTTCGGAGCTCGACCGCGGGATGGTGGCGCGATACCGGCGCGGCGGGATGTACCACCTCCTCGTCATCGCGGGGCTTCACGTCGGCCTCGCGGCCGGAATGGCGCTCCTCTTCCTGCGGGCCTGCTCGGTCCGCGGGCGCGCGCGGGATGCCCTCCTCTTCTCGGTGGTGACCCTGTTCGTTCTGGTGGGCGGGGCCAATCCCCCGGCCGTGCGCGCGGGAATCGTGTTCGCCGTATTCCTGCTGACGAGTCTGCTCGAGCGTCCGATCGGCGCCGCGCAGGGGATCGGCCTCTCCGCGCTTCTGCTCTTTTCCGCCGCTCCGGAACAGATTTATTCCGTCGGCACGGTCCTGACGTTCGCCGCGGTCTGCGGGATCGCGGCGTTTGCCGGGCCGCTCCGCGCGCTCCTGCCGGGACGCCCGGCCTTTCTGTTCTCCGGCCTCGCCGTCGCGGTCGCCGCCCAGATCGGCACGGCGCCCATCCTCCTGTGGCGGTTCAACGTCCTCTCCGCGGGAGCGTGGCTCACCGCTCCCCTCGCGTTGCCGCTCGCCGCCGCGTTGATCCTGCTCGGGGCGGCGCTCCTCGGGCTCTTTGCGCTCGGACTGCCGGTCTCCGCCGTCGTCTTTCTCTTCGCCGGAGGGTCGCGCCTCTTGGAGACCCTGGCGGAACGGACCGCCTGGGTCGCGGTCCTGCGGCCGACACCCCCGGTCGCCGCAGCCGTTTCCGTTTCCGCCTTGCTCGCCGCGGGCCTCTTCGCGCGGGGCCGCCTGCGGACGGCGTCCTTCGCCGGCGCAGCCGGTCTCTTCCTCTTCCTCGCCGTTCGGCCGGGCCCCTCGGGTCCCGAGCGGGGATTCTCCCTCGAGGCGCTCGACGTCGGCCAGGGGGACGCGATTCTCCTGCGATGGCGGCGGCACGCGCTGCTCGTCGACGGCGGCGGCCCCTTCGATCTGGACGCGCGCGATTTCGGCCGCACGCGTCTTCTGCCGAAGTTGCTGGACCGCGGCGTCACGCGGCTCGACGCGGCGCTGCTGACGCATCCGCATCCGGATCATGCGCTCGGACTGTTCGCCGTTCTGGACGAGATCCCGGTGGGCGCGCTCTGGCGCTCCGACGGGTCCGACGAAGCGGACCTCTACCGGGATCTGGCGGCGCGGGCCGCGGATCGCGGCGTCCCCGTGAGGCCGCTTCGGGCAGGAGACGTCGTCCGCTGGCGCGACGCGCGTCTCGACGTGCTCCACTCGGGCGGCCTCCGAACCAAGCGAGACGCCACGAACAACCAGTCCGTCGTGGCGCTCTTCGAGCGCGACGGACGCCGGGCGCTCTTGACGGGCGACGCCGGGAGCGCCGCCGAAGGGGAGCTTCTGCGGGGCGGCCGCCGCCTCGCCCTGGCCGCGGACGTGCTCAAGGTCGGCCACCACGGAAGCCGGGGCTCCTCGACCCCGGCCTTCCTGGCCGCGGTGTCCCCCCGCGCGGCGCTGATCTCCTGCGGGCGGGAAAACCGGTTCGGCCATCCGGCGCCGGAGACGCTCGCGGCGCTCGACGCCTCCCGGGTCCGGGTCTTTCGGACGGACCTCGATTCCGACATCCTTCTGGAGTTGTTTCCGGGAGGGACGCGATTGCGAAAACGGGAGCTGCCCTGACAGAGACCGCGCCCCCGGCCCTGCTGGTCGTTCTCGGGCCGACCGCCTCGGGCAAGACGGAGCTCGCGCACGAAGTCGCGCTCCGGCGCAACGGGGAAATCGTGTCGGCGGACGCCTTCGCGGTCTATCGGGGCCTCGACGCGGGCACGGCGAAACCCTCGCGCGAAAAACGCGCCGAAGTGCCCTACTGGGGCCTCGACCTCGCGAGTCCCCGCGAGACGTACTCGGCGGGACGGTGGGCGGGCGAAGCACGTGTCTGGATCGACGACATCGTGGGCCGCGGCCGCCTCCCCATTCTCTGCGGCGGCAGCGGCTTCTACCTGTCGGCTCTCCTGGACGGTCTGCCTCCCGGGCCCGCCGCGGACCCGGCTCTCCGCGCGGCCCTCGAG
>DATNMZ010000325.1:0-3632 GCA_035602095.1 Thermoanaerobaculia bacterium | reverse complement strand
CTCGCTCCGCCGGTACGTCTCCAAGCATCACGGGTCCGCGCTCGGAGCCTTATCGGGCGCCGTTCTCCGGGCCGGCGCCGCGTCGCGCTACGTGGCGGCACTCGTGACGCCCGGAGAGAAGGGCCGGCGCCGGCGCGCGAGGTACCGGGCCGCTCTCGGCCTCCGAGCTGGCGCCGGCACGGGTCCCGACCACGCGCCTCGGGCGCCGCTCCCGCCCCTTCGGTGACAGGCCCGCGCTAAAGGGAGGAGAGCCGCGGCCGCGACGGTAAGGCCGCGGGTGCCGAGGCTTCGCCGCGCTTACCTTTTCTTGAGAAGGTCCAAACCGGCCGATCACCCGATCACCGATCGCCGATTCTTCTTTCTATTCCGAGACGCGCGCCGCCAGAACCGTGATGTTGTCTTCACCGCCGCGCTCGTTCGCGAGCGCCACGAGGGAGCGCACGCCCGAGGCGAGATCCGCTCCCTGCAACGCGCGGGCGATCTCCTCCGTGGTGACTTTCTCGGAGAGTCCGTCCGTGCAGAAGAAGAGCCCGTCTCCGTCCTCGAGCTCGATGGCGTCGAGCGCGACGTCGATCTTCTTCTTGCGGCCGACGGCCTGGAGGATGACGTTGCGGAAGGGGGAGTGCGCCGCGTCCTGCTCCGTCAGCGCCCCGGAAGCGACGAGCGCCTGCACGAACGACTGGTCCCGCGTGACCTGGCGAATCGCCGTGCCGCGCAGCACGTAGGCGCGCGAGTCGCCGACGTGGGCGATGACGGCGCGGTGCCGGCACACCACGGCCGCGGTCAACGTCGTCGCCATTCCCTCCAGGAGCGGATCCTCGTGCGCCTTCTCCCACACCGCGGAATTGACTCGCTCGACGGCGGTCCCGAAGATCGCGCGCCGGGGACATTCTTCGCCGACCGCCTCCATCTCCGCCGCGAGCCGGGAGAGAGCGAGCGCGCTCGCGACCTCTCCCGCGCGGCGGCCCCCGACCCCGTCGCACACGGCGAGCAGGACGCCCGGGTCGCCTACGGGCAGGTCTCGGACCGATGCGTCTTCGAACGTCGTCCCGGCTGTCAGATCGACCACGGCAAGGTCGTCTTCGTTTTTCGGGCGCCGCCGTCCCTTGTCGGTCAATCCGAACGCGGTGATTCGCATGAATCTCTCTCTCGGTCGGTCGCCACTCTACCGCCGGACCCTCGCCGGCTGCTCCGGCCGCCCGGCACCTTTTTTGCAGCACCGGCTCCATCGTCGAGGCTTCCATTCGAATACCGCAAAAGGCAGGGGGAAGGAAATCGGCATGAAGTCGGCCCGTCTGGCGCTCGGCCTGCTCGCGAGCTTCGTATGCGTGGTTTCCGTCTCCGCTCAGGCGCCCGGTCCCGTCCAGACGCTCGACGGCTCCGGGGCGGCGCGGCCGGTGTTTTCCTCGAAAGACGACGTCTTCCTGGCCGCCGGCGCTTTCCCCTCGGATCCCTGCACGGCGGCGGGTTCTCTCTCCGACGGCATCTACTACTTCCAGGTCACCGACGCGACGGGGCGCAGCCTCCTGTCGACCGACACGGTCGAACGGCGCGCGTTCCGCGTCCGCAACGGGAGGATCGACTCGACCTACGTCAACAGCCCCTTCCCGGAACCGTTGCCTGCGGACTTCCTGGCTCCTGTCCAGACGCACGAGGTGGGGCCGACGTCCGCCTGCGGGTCGAGCTCGATCGAGCTCGCGCCGTTTCTCGACGCCGGACCGGGCCAGGCGGCCTACCTGGTCTGGATCACGCCGGAATCGCGATTTGCGGGCGCGACGGACGCCGTCGACAACGACTGCGGCGAGGGCTGTTTCCACGGGTTCCAGCCCGAGTTCTCGCGGATGTCCGCGTTCCGGGTCGAAGACAAGCGCAACTGCCAGGCGACGTTCTGCGTCTCCGGCGTGAAGTACGCGGACGTCAACGGCAACGGCGTGCGCGACGCGGGCGAGCCCGGCCTCGCCGGAGTCGAGATCCGCGCCGACAACGGCACGGGGCCCGTCCTCTCCGGGCTGACCGGCGCCGACGGGACGTTCCGGATCTGCGGGCTCCTGGAGGGCGGGTCGTACCGGATCTCGGAAGTGGCGCCCTTCGGTTACGTGCAGACGGGGCCGCTCGACCACCGGGTCTCGCGGCGAGTCATCGCTCGCGGCCTCGCCTATCTGGTTTCCCTGTGTGACGCGGACGTCGCCGGGCTCGACTTCGGAAACCAGCTCATCCCGAACGCGGTCGGCGGAGTCAAGTTCGAAGACCTCAACGCGAACGGAGTGCAGGACGCCGGCGAGCCGCCGATGGCGGGCGTGACGATCAGCCTCTTTCCCGGCACGCCCGCTGCGCCGGGCGTCAGCCGCACCGCGGTCACGGACGCGAACGGCCACTTCCTTTTCACGAGCGTGGCGCCCGGGCCGTTTTTCCTCGTCGAGGCCGTTCCGGCCGGGTTCACGCAGACCACGCCCGCGAGCGGCGTGATCACGGGCACCCTCGTCTCGGGCGGCAGCTCGATCGCCAACGTCTTCGGGAACTTCCGGGGAGCCCTAACAGGCTCGATCTCCGGGACGAAGTTCCTCGACGTGAACGGCAACGGCGTGCGGGACCCGGGCGAAGCCGGGCAGGCGGGTGTCACCTTCACGATCTCGGGCCCGGCCGGTTTCGCGCCGCGGACGGCCGTGAGCGCCGCCGACGGCGCCTTCACCTTCACCGGCGTGCCGTTCGGGACGTACACGGTGACGGAGACGGTCCCCCTCGGCTTCCGGCAGACGGCGCCTGCGGCGCCTGGCACCGTCAGCGCCGCCTTGAGCGTCTCGCAGCGCGCGGTCACGGGACTGCTGTTCGGCAACCAGGCGCTCGCCGCGCCGGCGACGATCTCCGGCACGAAATTCATCGACACGAACGGGAACGGGCTTCGCGATCCGGGCGAGCCGGGCGGCGCGGGCGTTGTGATCCGGCTGCAGGGGAGCACGGGAACGCCCATCCTGGCGACGACGGCGGCCGACGGCAGCTTCTCCTTTGCCGGCCTCGCGCCCGGGACCTACACGATCTCCGAAATCGTTCCGGTCGGCTTCACGCAGACCGCCCCGGGCGGCGCGGGCACGTTCTCCGTCACGGTCGCCGCCGGCGACGTGCGCAGCGACCTGCTCTTTGGGAACCGGCCCTCCGGGGCGCTCGCGCCGGGCTCGGTCTCGGGCACGAAGATGCTCGATCTCAACCAGAACGGGATCGTGGACGGGATCGATCGACCCCTGGAAGGCATCACGTTCGTTCTGACCGCGCCGGATGGGACCACCCGCCAGACCGTGTCCGGCGCGGACGGGATCTTCCGATTCGACAACGTCCCGCCGGGCAGCTACGTCCTCTCGGAGATCCTGCCGGCGAACTTCTTCCAGACATTCCCCGGCACGCCGGCGGCGCCGCGGACCTACAACGTCACCGTGCAATCGGGTCAGAACGCCGCGGGCTTCCTCTTCCTGAATAAGTGTTGAAACGACCGGAGCGCGCTCGCGCGGAGGCTTGAAGATGGCGAAATCGCGTTGGGGAGTTCTGGCGGCGGCAGCGGCGCTGCTGCTCGGTGCGGCGGGCCTCGCGGCGCAGCCCGCGACCGAGGTGAGCGATCGCGTCCCGCAGGGGGGCTTGGCGGG
>DATNMZ010000324.1:0-7173 GCA_035602095.1 Thermoanaerobaculia bacterium | reverse complement strand
AGCTCGCGCTTCGGCACGCCGCGGTTCGCCGTCGCGGTTTCCTGATCAGCGACTGAACCTGCGGTCCGGGGAGCTGGCAGCTCGGGGCCGCGTGCAATAGAGTCTGACCGATGGAAGTCTCCACCGTCGCCGTCGTCGGCGCGGGACAGATGGGGAGCGGGATCGCTCACGTCGCGGCCGCGGCGGGGCTTTCCGTGGTCCTCGCCGATGTCGAGGACGCTTTCGTGCGCCGAGCGCGGGCGACGATCGAGAAGAACTTCGACCGCGAGATTACACGGGGAAAACGGACCGAAAAGGAGAAATCCAGGGCCCTTTCGCTTTTGAGCGAGACCGCGGACTTGAAGAAGGTCGCGGGTGCCGATCTCGTGATCGAGGCCATCGTCGAGAACGAGGCCGCGAAAGCCGACCTCTTCCGAAAACTCGACTCCCTCTGCGATCCCCGGGCCATTTTCGCGTCCAACACGTCGTCGATTTCGATCACGCGCCTGGCCGCCGTCACCGGCCGGCCGGACCGTTTCATCGGCATGCACTTCATGAACCCCGTCCCCGTGATGGAGCTGGTCGAGGTGATCCGTGGCATCGCGACCTCGGACGAGACGGCGGCGACCGTCGAGGCCCTCGCCCGCCGGTTGGGGAAGACGCCGGTGTTCTGCAACGACAATCCCGGGTTCGTGTCCAACCGCGTCCTGCTGCCGATGATCAACGAAGCGATCGAAGCGCTCCGGGAGGGCGTTGCGACACGCGAGGCCATCGACACGATCTTGAAGCTCGGGATGAACCACCCCATGGGCCCCTTGACGCTGGCGGACTTCATCGGGCTCGATACCTGTCTGGCGATCCTTCGCGTCCTTCAGAACGGATTCGGCGACCCGCGTTACCGCCCGAGCCCGCTCCTCGTGAAAATGGTGGATGCGGGCTGGCTGGGCCGCAAATCCGGGAAAGGGTTCTACGACTACCCGCCGCGGTAATCTTCTCTGGCCATGTTCTGTCAGGTCTGCGGGCTGAAGAATCGCGACGACGAGGAGTTCTGCGAGCGCTGCCACTCGAAGCTGCTCGTGCTCTCGGGCGTCGGCGTGGTCGAAGAGTCGGGGGAGCCCGCGGAGGAGATCCCCTTCGACGAGCATCTCCTCGAACGGATCTCGACGCTCGAAGACGTCGTGAAGAGAACCGCGGAGGCCTTGAAGACGGTCCTCGAGTCCGTCGGCAACCTCGAGAAGAACCTCTTCGTGGCCCACACGGGCATCCTGGCGCTGCAGGAGACCCTCGAGCGCTCCGGGGCGGTCCGGTCCGAAGAGGTCCTGGATCTCTGGGAAACCAAGATGGACGAGCGGATGCAGGCGGTCGAGAAGAAAGACCGGTTCCTGGAGCGGCGCGACCGCATCGTCGCCGGCTACTCGGGCGAAGACCGGGAGGGATTCCAGCGCCGATTGAAGGAGGCGGAGTTCGCGATCCTCGCGCTCGATTCCGACCGGGGGGTGCGCGCCTTGGAGGAGCTCTCGCGCTCGGACCGGCAGAACACCGAGCTCGGGTTCTATCTCGCCGAGACCTACTTTTCCGCGGGAGATCTCGAGCGGGCGGCGGGTTTCTTCAAACGCATCCTCTCGACCGACCCGAACCATTTCGAGTCGCTCGTCTATTCGGGGATCGCCGCCTCCGAAGGGGGAGATCCCGCGAACGCGGAATCGCTCTTGAAACGGGCGATCGACCGCAGGCCGGACGCCTTCCTCCCGCACTTCGCCCTGGGCGCCCTCTACGCGAACGGCACGCAGTGGGGCGAGGCGGAGAAAGAGCTCCGCCGCGCGCTCGACGCGGCGCCCGTGATCTCCGCGCAGATCCTCCTCGGCACCGTCCTCCGCGAAAAAGGGGAGTTGAACCGCGCGATCCAGGCCTTCGAGGAGGCCCACGAGCTTCAGCCGGACTCGGAGGAGGCCGTCTTTCAGCTCGGGCTCTGCTACCTGGAGAAGAACTGGACGAAACGCGCTCTCGAGTGCTTTCAGCAGGCGCTCGAGAAGAACCCGAAGCGCCTCGAGTACCAGGAAGCCGTGCGGCTCCTGGAGCGCCGCCGGCGCTACGCGCTGCCACGCGTGGACGGACCGGGCGGGGACGCGTACCGGAGGGCGGAGGAGGCGGTCTCGCAGGGTTCGCTGAGGACGGCGCACACGCTCTACCGAAAGGCGCTCGAGACCGAGCCGGGCAACGCGACGATCCGGATCTCCTTCGCGCTCCTCTCGGCCTCCCTCGGGCTCTGGGAAGAGGCGATCACGGCGTGCCGGAAGGTCCTGGCCTCCGAGCCCGAAGACGTGGTCGCGGCGGCGGCCTGCTCGACTCTCTCGGAAGCTCTCCGAGCGGAGGGCAAGACGAAGGAGGCGGCGCGCTTCGTCCGCGAGTTCCTGAAGAGTCATCCTTCGCAGACGTCGCAGGCCATTGGCTACTACGAGCTGGCGACCGCTCTCGCGGACTCCGGAGAGGACCTGGACTCCGCGCTCGACTACGCCGGGCGGGCGCTCTCCGCGGCGCCGGACGAGCTCAAGCCCTACCCGCTCGCGGCGCTCGGATGGGTCCACTACAAGCGCAACGAATTCGAGCGGGCGATCGACTGCCTTCGCAAGTCGAGCGAGCGCGCGGCGCAGCCGACGACGTTCCACCATCTCGGGATGGCGTACCTCGCGGCCGGCCGGCCCGAAGAGGCCAAGGCCGCCTTCACGAAGGCGAAAACGGTCGCGCGCGGCGGCGCCCTGGAGGACCGCATGCTCCAGCAGGTGAGATCCAACATGAGGCTCATCGAAAAGTTCGGATCGAAGAAGAAGGTGGAGGCGAGTCCCGGCCGGAAGAGCTGACAGAAATCGGGTGATCGGGTGATCGGGGGGCCGGTGAGACGGGTGAACGGCCGAGTATGGTCCGCGGGGTCGATGGACCATCGCTGTGCCGCACGAGCGGCTATCGAGATCGGTTCAAGCTGGTATCTTCCCGACTCCAGATGCGCTGGTCCAAATATTTTCTCCAGACCGTGCGGGAGGTCCCGGCGGACGCGGAGGCGGTGTCCCACATCCTCCTGACCCGGGCCGGAATGGTGCGGCGGGTCTCGGCGGGGATGTACGCGCTGACGCCTCTGGGCCTCCGGGCGCATCGCAAGACCGAGGCGATCGTGCGCGAGGAGATGGACCGTGCCGGGGCCCTCGAGGTCGAGGTCCCGATCCTCCAGCCCCGGGAGCTCTGGGAGGAGAGCGGACGCTGGGGCCGTTACGCGGCCGAGGAGATCCTGTTTCGTCTGAAAGACCGGAAGGGCGGCGAGTACTGCCTCGCCCCCACCGCGGAGGAGGCGGTGACCTCCCTCGTGCGCGCCGGGATCACGTCGTACCGGCAGCTGCCCGTGACCCTCTACCAGATCCGGACGAAGTTTCGCGACGAGATCCGGCCGCGCTTCGGGCTCATGCGCGGCCGCGAGTTCCTGATGTACGACGGCTATTCTTTCGACGCAGACGCGGAAGGGCTGGACCGTTCGTACCGGGCTCAGGATGCCGCCTACCGGCGGATCTTTCGGCGCTGCGGCCTGGACTTCACCGTCGTCGAAGCGGACTCCGGCGCGATCGGGGGGAGCGCTTCGGAGGAGTTCATGGTTCTCGCGGCGACGGGCGAGGACGCGGTCGTGCGGTGCCCGGCGTGCGGGTACGGCGCGAACCTCGAAAAGGCGCAGACGGCGCGGCGCGCGAGCCCGTGGGACGACGAGACGATCACCGGGCTCGAAGAGGTCGAGACGCCCGGTCGGGGAGGGATCGATTCCGTCGTCGAGTTTCTCGGCATCACCGCGTCGCGCATGATCAAGTGCCTCGTGTACGAGACCGACCGGGGGTTCGTCGTGGTCCTCCTCCGCGGCGATCTCGACGCAAACGAGGTCGCGCTGAAGAACGCGCTCGGGGTCGAACGCCTCGTCCTCGCCGACGAAAAGAAGGTGGAGCCGGCGACGGGCGCGCCCGTGGGCTTCGTCGGGCCGCACCGGCTTCCCGAGGGGATGCGGGTCGTGGCCGACGAATCCGTGCGGGGCGCCGTGAACGCGGTCACCGGGGCCGGCCGCCGCGACTGGCACGTCCGCGGCCTCGCCATCGACCGGGACGCGAAGATCTCCGAGTGGGGGAGCTTCGCTCAGGCGCGCGCGGGCGACCCCTGTGTCCGGTGCGGGAAGCCTCTGGAGATCGCCCGCGGGATCGAAGTCGGGCATATCTTCCAGCTCGGAACGAAATACTCCGTGGCGATGAAGTGCGAGTTCACGGACGAGAAGGGCGAGACGAGACCGGCCGTCATGGGCACGTACGGAATCGGCGTCGGCCGCACGATGGCCGCGGCCGTCGAGCAGCACCATGACGCCGATGGGATCGTCTGGCCCCTCGCGCTCGCGCCCTTCGAAGTCGTGCTCGTGTCGCTGAACCCGAAGGACGAGGGGACGCGGCAGGCGGCCGACTCGCTCTACGAGGCGCTTCGGAACGCCGGGATGGATGTCTTCTACGACGACCGCGACGAGAGGCCCGGGGTCAAGTTCAAGGACGCGGACCTTCTCGGGTTCCCCGTTCGGGTCAACGTCGGCGGGCGGGCGCTGAAGGACGGCAACGTCGAGCTCGTGACGCGCCACGACAAGAAGGTCCGTCTCGCGGCGAAAGAGGGTGCGCTCGATGCCGTGCGCGCCGTCCGCGAGGAGCTCGCCTCATGAGAAAGACCACTCCGGAAGAAGCGCTCGAATACCACTCCCGCGGGCGCAAGGGGAAGATCGAGGTCGTTCCCACGAAACCCTGCGGGACCCAGGAGGACCTTTCCCTCGCCTACAGTCCCGGCGTCGCGATCCCGTGCCTCGAAATCGAGAAAGACCCGGAAATGGCGTACGAGTACACGGCCAAGGGCAACCTCGTCGGCGTCATCTCGAACGGCACCGCGGTCCTGGGACTCGGCAACATCGGACCGCTCGCGGCAAAGCCGGTGATGGAGGGGAAGGGGATTCTCTTCAAGCGGTTCGCCGACATCGACGTTTTCGACATCGAAGTGGACGAGCAGGATCCGAAGGCGTTCATCGAAACCGTGGCGCGGCTGGCTCCGACCTTCGGGGGGATCAATCTCGAAGACATCAAGTCTCCCGAGTGCTTCGAGATCGAGGAGAAGCTCAAGAAGCGCCTGGATATCCCCGTCTTCCACGACGACCAGCACGGCACGGCCATCATCACGGCCGCCGCGCTCTTGAACGGACTCGAGATCGCCGGCAAGAAGATCACCGACGTGAAAGTCGTGTTCGTGGGCGCCGGCGCATCCGCCATCGCCTGCGCGAAGCTCTACCTCTCCTATGGTGTGAAGCTCAAGAACCTGCGGATGGTGGACAAGACCGGGGTCATCTATGCCGGCCGCGGCGACGACATGAACCCGTACAAGGCGCAATTCGCCGTGGAGACGAAGGAGCGAACGCTCGCGCAAGCGCTCGTCGGGGCGGACGTCCTCGTGGGCCTCTCGACGAAGGGGATCGTCACGGGCGCCATGTTGAAGCCGATGGCCCGCGATCCGATCGTCTTCGCGCTCGCCAACCCGGAGCCCGAGATCACCCCCGAGGAGGCGAAGGCGGCGCGGCCGGACGTCATCATGGCCACCGGACGGAGCGACTATCCGAACCAGGTCAACAACGTGCTCGGCTTCCCCTTCATCTTCCGCGGGGCACTCGACGTCGCCGCCACGGAGATCAACGAGCCCATGAAGATGGCGGCTTCCCAGGCCCTCGCCGCTCTCGCGAAGATGGACGTTCCGGACTCCGTCTCGAAGGCATACGGGGGCGAGAGCTTCCGCTTCGGCCGCGAGTATCTGATCCCGAAGCCGTTCGACCACCGGGTGCTCCTCTGGGTCGCGCCGGCGGTCGCGGAGGCGGCGATGTCGTCCGGCGTCGCCCGCAAACCGATCACCGACATGGGCGCCTACTTGAGACGCCTCGAGGCGATGATCTCGCGCTCCCGCGAGGTGATGGACATCGTCATCCAGAAGGCGCGGAGGAACCCGAAGCGGATCGTCTTCCCGGAAGGGGAGCATCCGAAGATCCTCCGCGCGGCGAAGATCCTGGCCGAAGAGGGGATCTGCCGCCCGATCCTCCTCGCGCGCGAGACGCGCATCCTCGAGCAGGCCCGCGAGTTCCAGCTGCCGATGGACAAGATCGAGTTCATCCACACGGAGACCTCGGACCGGCTCGAAAAGTACGCGAAGCGGCTCGAGGAGCTCCGGCGGCGGTCGGGAATGACTCTCGAGGACGCGAAGAAAGCCGCTCGAGTGCGCAACTATTTCGGGCCTCTGATGCTCGACGCCGGGGAGGCGGACGGGGTCATCTCGGGGCTCACCCAGTACTACTCGGACACGATCCGGCCCGCGCTCCAGATCGTCGGCACGGCGCCGGGCGTGGGGCGCGTCTCGGGCCTCTACATCCTGATTCTGAAGGACCGCAGCTTTTTCTTCGCCGACACCACCGTCAACATCGACCCCACGGCCGAGGAGCTCGCCGAGATCGCGACTCTGACGGTGGACTCCGTGCGGCGATTCAACATCGAGCCGCGCGTGGCCATGATCGCGTTCTCCAATTTCGGGTCCAACGAGCACGAGAAGGCGCTGAAGGTGAAGCGCGCCGTCGAGATCGTCAAGCGGACACGGCCGGACGTCGCGATCGACGGCGAGATGCAGGCGGACACGGCGGTCGTTCCTCGAATGCTCGAGACGGACTACCCGTGGGCGACGGTGCGAAATCCGAACGTGCTCATCTTCCCGGACCTCCAGTCGGCCAACGCCGCCTACAAGCTCGTCTGGCGCCTCGCCGGCGCGGAAGCGATCGGCCCGATCCTGCTGGGGATGGCGAAGCCGGTGCACGTGCTCCAGCGGGGCGTCGAGGTCGCCGACATCGTCAACATGGCCGCCATCGCGGTCGTCGACGCCCAGGAGAGGGAAGAGGCGCGCCAGGCGGCGCTGCCGATGGGCTAGCTTTACTGCTCCCAACTTTCTTCAGAGACGAGCCGCCCGGCTCCGTCCGCACTCCCTGCGGAGACACGGCGCGACGGCCGGTACTCGAACGGGAGCAGTGGCAGTCGCGCCTCCGCGAAATCGGCGCATGAACAAAACGGACTAGTCACCGCTGTGGTGTGCGCCGATTTCGAGGGTCTCCTCCGGGAG
>DATNMZ010000323.1:0-4229 GCA_035602095.1 Thermoanaerobaculia bacterium | reverse complement strand
CTCGCCTCGGTCTTCGCGGGGTCGGGGCCCGTGGCCAAGATCGTGGGATTCGTCCGGAGGAAAAAGGGGCCGTAGCAGTCAGCTATCAGCTGTCGGCTGTCGGTTCGTTTCCCGTTTCCCGTTTCCCGATTCCCGTCTACCGCGCCGAAGGGACGCGCGGAGTCGTCTCCGTGCCGTTGCCCTCCCGCGCCACCTCGGCGCCCGTCGACGAGGCGACGTGGATCCGGTGCGCGCAGCAGCCATCGGCCGGGGGATGCCGCATCAGAATCGTGGCGGGTTCGATCTTCTCGAAAGGGCCGACGAGCGTCTCGAAGAAGCGCAGCCGGACGCCGCGCCGGAGAGTGACTGGCTCGCCCTGTGGTCCGAAGACTTCGTAGCGGTCGAAGCCTCCCGGCTTGACGTCCACGATGTCCGCGCCCGGCAGATCGACCTCGACCCAGTTCGAGAGGCGGGAAACGAGCGAGGCGTGCGGGGTCGGATTCTCTGCGGCCAGCGTCACCCCGCCGCGGATGGCTCCGATCGAGACTCGAAGATCCGGGTCGAGCGGGTGCCCGAGAAGGATGTCGTTCAAAGCGGCGACCGTGAAGATCCGGTCCGCCTCGCGCCGCCCGCTCACGAGCACGACGCGGCCGCGGAAGTGCCGGCGGCCCGCAAGACCGGCGCCGAGCCGGTAGATCATGTCCGACAGCGAGGGTTGCCGGAATCGGATTTTTTCCTCCGGCTGGAACCGGAAGTCCCCAACCGCGAGCGCCTCCCGGGGCGTAAGCAGGAAGGTCGAGGCCGACTCCTCCTTGAACGTCATGTCATTGGCGAACTCGACCCGCGCGTCGTCCGTCAGGCGCGCGAGGACGCGCTCCGGAAGCGTCGCCTCCTCCCCCTCCGCCGACGCGACTTTCCCGCGGGCTGCGGGAGCGAAACCGGCGAGCCAGGGGAAACCCATCCCGTCCGTGGATGCCGGATCGGCCGCGGCGCCTTCTCCAAAGACGAAGGCGACCGCGCCGTCCGCCACGCCCGCGACGTTCCGAAGCGCCGGGAGCTGCTCCTGCGACGGGGCAAACCGCAGGCTCCAGGTCAGGAGAGTCGTCCGCGGCAGCTTCGCACGGAGGGCCTGCAGAACCGCGGCGTACGCCAGCGCATCCTGCGGCGCGAACGGAAAGTCGAGGTGAATTCCGCTCACGCGCCCGAACCGCGGTCCGGCGTTCATCGCCGCCCGGGCAGCGAGCCACGCCGCGTCTCCGAGCGCGGAAGCGGTGCCCGGATCCGAGAGCGCTTTCCGCGCCTCCGCGCCCGCCGAGATCACGAGAGTCACGGGGAGCTTGTCGAACGGTCTCTCGGGAGGAGGCGCCGCTTCCTTCGACGCCCAGCGGGTTCCGTCCCGAACCAGGACGGCAGCCGGCAGGAACACCGAACCGAATCCTCCGCTCGACAGTTCGGTCTCGGTTTCGGGAGCCCCTTCCGCTACTCCCTCTTCGAACCAGACGGCATCGGACGCGGGAAGGGAGGGGGCGCCGCGAGACTTCGAGCGGGAGCATCCGGCGGACAGTGCCGCCGCCATCCCCAGGACGAGGAAGACGCGGCCCGCGCGGCGGCCGCTCAAGCCGCCCCCTGCGGCGGACCGGCAAGCGGAAGATCGAAGGTCACGCGAAATCCTCCCTCCGAACGATTCTCGGCCCGGATGCGACCGCCATGCTCTTCGACGATCTTCTTGGCGATCGCCAGCCCGAGGCCCGTCCCTCCGCTCTTGGCGGAGAAGTAAGGATCGAAGAGGCGCGGCAGGATCTCCGGATCGACCCCGGGCCCGGTGTCTTCGACCCGGATTCGGGCCTTCCCCCCGCTCCGCCGCACGGAGAGGCGGACCTGTCCGGCCGCGCCCGCGAGCGCCTCGACCGCGTTGCCGAGGAGGTTCGCGAAGACTCGCCCGAGGAGCCGCGGATCCGCCTGCGCCGTCAGCCCGGGCTCGATCTGCAGATCCCAGGCGATCCCGTTTGCGCCCGCGTAGGCGGCCGCGGATTCCGCCGCCAGCCGCGAGACGTCCGTCGGCCGGACCTCCGGCTCGGGCAGGCGCGCGTAGTCGGAGAACTCGGAGGCCGAGCGGCGCAGCTCCTCCGTCTGGGCGAGCACGTTCGTGACGCACTCTTCGAGCACGGCATCGAAGTTGTCCGAACCGCGCCTCCACACCTCACGAAGATGCTCGACCGAAAGCCGGATCGGGGTCAGCGGGTTCTTGATCTCGTGAGCGATGATCCGGGCCATTTCCGCCCAGGCGGCGAGACGGTTCGAGCGCACGACATCGGAGACATCCTCCAGGACCGCCATCCGCGCTCCCTCGCCTCCGAGGGGAAGAGGAACCGTGACGATTCGCCAGCGCTCCCCGGGCCGCGGTTCGATTTCCACCGAAGACAAAGATACCGAATCGTCCAGGAGGACGCTCCGGACGGCGTCCATTGCGGCACCGGGAAAGAGCCCCTCGAGCGTGTCCGCATCGGGCACACCGCCGCCGAGAGCCGCCGCCGCCGGGTTGGCCAGGACGACGGCGCCCCCTTCGCGATAGGCCACGACGCCGGCGGTCATGTGCGAGAGCAGCGCGGCGAGCCTCTCCTTTTCGGCGGAGAGCGCTTCCGTGTGCTCCCGGAGGCTGCGGGACATGGACAGGAACGCGCGGACGAGCTCCCGCAGCTCCTCGTCCGGCGGCTCGGCCAGGCGGGGCGCGAAATTCCCGGCCGCCACCGCGCGAGTGCCCTGGACGAGATCCGCGACGGGTTTCGCGACGCGAACGGCCAGGCGGCCCGCGATGAGAGCGGAGAAAAGAAAAACGAGCAGGCTGAATGCCGAGACGGCCGCGGTGAACTGCGCGGCCTCCGCCTCGGCGATGCGCTGCTGCGGGAGCAGGAGAATCGACAGCAGCGCCGGGCTGCGCACGCCGGGCGCGCCGGGCACCGACGTCAGGTCCGTCGTGATCTCTGCGAGCCGGCTTCCGGAGACGGGCCTCGAGCCGACCTGCTGACCGGAGCCCGAGAGACCGATGGCGACATAGGCCGCGGCGGGAACGCGGTCCGGCACGAGGCCCGCGGAGTAAAGGTCCCGCCGCGAAGTGGCGAGCAGCGTCGAGTCGGGCGCGTACACGGACAGGTCGTAGCCGACCGCGCTCGCGAGCCAGGCGAGGATGTCGTCGTCCAGCGCTTGAAGGCTCCGGCGTCCGGCGGAGACCGAAGGCAGGTAGTCGTCGAGGACCTTTCGGGCGGTCTCCAGACCCGTACGGGCGTGGTCGAGGGTGTCGCGTTCGGACCGCGCGACGATCGCCGTGCGCAGGAAGAACGTCACGGCGAGGAGCGGGATCATGACGACGAGGACGAAGAGGACCACGAGCCGCCCCCGGAACGTGCGCGGCCCGCGGGGCAGCGCTCCCTTCGCGCCGCGGCGCGTGGCGATGACGCGCCATACGAGAAGCAGGCCCGCTACGACGGACAAGAGCGCGATTCCGGGAAGCAGCAGCGTCGCGGTCAAGAGGCGGCCGAAGAACGCAGGCCCGGGCACCGCGACGAGACGATACCCGTCCGGAGTCGGGCGCACTTCGCCCCAGAGGTCTTCGCCGCGAAACGCGAGGTGGACGGGAATGGGCGACTCCCCGCCGCGCAGCGCCTTTCGCAGGGATGCGGGGAGCGGAGGTCCCTCGTCGCGATTCTCCCCGTCCCGGGCGTAGGAGGACAGGACCGGACGCGGAGGAGCCTCCCGGTCGGACCGGGCGATCTCCTGCGCCCCGAGCACGAGGCGCCGGTAGAACTCGATGCGCGGCGGGAGCGGATCCCACGCCGGCCAGTCCGCGATCTTGATCGCGACGCTGCCCCAGTCCTTCCCGCCCGCGGCCAGGGTGACGGTCCGCCGGACGAGGGCGAGCCTGTACCGGTCGATCGGGACCGGTTCGGTATGCGTCTGACGCCCGAACTCCGGCTCCGGAATGAGCGAGAACTTGCTTCGCAGAATGCCGGCGCCATCGAAAACCTCGTAGGAGCTGACGGTGGGCTGCCGGCTCGACCGCTCCCCGTTCTTCCAGATCCGGTAGGCGAGATCCGAAATGTCGGTCTCCGGCAGTGGAGCCGGCAATTCCCGCGCGAGGTCGAGAGCCCGAACGCGTTCGACGGCGCGCTGCGCGGTGAACGCCGCGTCAGCGGATGCCGCGGCAGGGTCCGGTATTCGGATCGCGGCGGCGCGGCGCAACGCCGCCACGGCGC
>DATNMZ010000322.1:0-4407 GCA_035602095.1 Thermoanaerobaculia bacterium | reverse complement strand
GGAATCTCGACGCGGCTTCACTCGGATCCCGTGGACGAGATGATGCCCGTCTGGGCGGCGGATGGGTCGAAGCTGCTCTACCGGTCCGACCGGCAGGGGCCCCCGGACATCTACGAGATCGCGGTCGGCGTCCCCGGAAGCGAAAAGCCTGTCCTCGCGCTGCCGGGCCTGCAGCAGCCGGAGGACGTCTCCCGGGACGGCCGGTTGCTCGCCTACGTTCAGGAAGTAGCTTCGACCGTGTGGAACATCTGGCTGCTCCCTCTCGAAGGCGAGCGAAAGCCTGCGCCGTGGCGCAGCACGCGGTTCAACGAATCGAGCCCGCGCTTCTCGCCGGACGGACGCTGGATCGCGTACGAGTCCAACGAGTCGGGAGACCCCGAGATCTACGTGGCGTTGACGAATGGCGGCGGGGAAAAGCGACGCATTTCTCCCGGCGGCGGCCGGCGACCCCGCTGGCGGCGGGACGGAAAGGAGCTCTACTACTCTGATCGAGGTGGCGTGATGGCGGTTCCGGTGACTCCAGGCTCTCGCTGGGAATCTGGTACCCCCGCTCCCCTCTTTCGGGTCGAGCCGGATATCGAGAACTACGACGTCGCGCCGGACGGATCGCGTTTCCTCGTCATCCTTCCGCTCGAGAAGGTTCGCGAGTCCCCGCTGCGCGTGATCCTCAACTGGACTGCGGCGATGAAGAGACCCTGAGACGCACGGACTCGTGAGCGAATGACGGCTTCGTTTCGAAGCGACCGGAGGCCTGACGTGTGGAAGAAGAGACGTTTCGCAGAAGGGATCCCGTTCGGACTCGCCGTTACCGCCGCGATCCTGCTTTCGGGTGCGACCGGCGCCGGCGCCGTTCGAACTCCCCCTCCGGCGAAGCCAGCGGCCGGAGCGCCGGACAAGCCGCCGAGCCCCTTCGCGGAGCTGAAGTACCGCTTCATCGGACCTCCGGGCAACCGGGTCAGCGCCGTCGTCGGCGTCCCCGGCGACGCGAATACCTACTACGCGGGCGGCGCCTCGGGCGGGGTCTGGAAGTCCACAGACGCGGGAGTCCACTGGAAGCCGGTCTTCGACGAGCAGCCCGCGCAGTCGATCGGATCGATCGCGATCGCGCCCTCGGACCCGAACGTCGTCTGGGTCGGCACCGGCGAGACCTTCATTCGCAGCAACGTGTCGATCGGCAACGGCGTCTACCGCTCGACGGACGCGGGGCGCACCTGGAGCCACATGGGCCTCGAGAAGACGGGGCGCATCGGCCGCATGATCGTCGACCCGCGAAATCCGGACGTCGTGTTCGCCGCGGCGCTCGGGACCTGCTACGGGCCGCAGCCCGAGCGCGGCGTGTACCGGTCGACCGACGGAGGGAAGAGTTGGGAGCGGGTCCTCTTCGTCGACGAGAACACCGGCATCTCCGACCTCTCGATGGACCCGTCCAACCCGCGGATCCTGTTCGCGGGCGCCTGGCAGATCGACATCAAGACGTGGGGCCGCAAGAGCGGAGGCCCGGGCAGCGGACTCTTCGTGTCGCGCGACGGAGGCTCGACGTGGAAGCGGATCACGCGCCACGGCCTGCCCGAGCCGCCGCTCGGCAAGATCGCGGTCGCCGTCGCGCCGTCCGATCCGCAACGCATCTACGCCCTGATCGAGACGGGGCAGCGCGGCTCTCTCTGGCGCTCGGACGATGGGGGCGAGAACTGGAAGCTCGTCAACCACAGCCGGCTCTTGAACGAGCGGCCTCACTACTACACGCGGATGCTGGTGATGCCCGACAACGCGAACGAGGTCTATTTCCCCTCGAACGGGATGGGCGTGACCTACGACGGCGGCGAGACGGCCGACCAGGTGCGCTGGGGCGGCGACAACCACGACATGTGGGCCGATCCGAAGAACCCGAGCCGGATGATGATCGGCAACGACGGCGGAGTGATCCTCTCGACGACGCGCGGCCGGCAATGGAACCCGATCCGCCTGCCGATCGGGCAGATGTACCACGTCGCGACGGACAACCGCATCCCCTACATGGTCTACGGCCAGATGCAGGACGACGGCTCGATGCGCGGCCCGAGCCTGGTGCCGGGCGGTGGGAGCATTCCCCCGGCGCTGTGGACGACGACCGCGGGATGTGAGACCGGGTGGACGACGCCGGACCCCGTGGACCCCAACATCGTGTGGGGCGGCTGCTACGCCGGAGTCCTGGAGCGCTTCGACGCGCGAACGGGGATGGCGCGGACGGTGAGCGTGTGGCCGGAGCGGACGATGGGAGCCAACGCGGGTGAAATCAAGCTGCGCATGAACTGGACGTTCCCGATCGCGATCTCGCCGCACGACCACAACACCGTGTACGCCGGAAGCCAGTACGTCCACGCGACTTCCGATGGCGGGCAGACCTGGAAGACGATCAGCCCGGACCTCACGCTCGCGGACGAGACCATGATGGGCGATTCCGGCGGCCTGACGGTGGACAACCTTTCGGTGGAGTACGCGGGTGTCGTCTACTCCCTCGCCGAATCGCCGCTCGAGAAGGGCGTGATCTGGGCGGGCACGAACGACGGTCTCGTGCAGGTCACCCGCGACGGCGGGAAGAACTGGTCGAACGTGACTCCGAAGCTTCCGGGGCTGCCGCCGAAGGGGACGGTGGACAGCGTGGACCCGTCGCGGTTCGACGCCGGGACCTGCTACGTCTCGCTCGACCTCCACCAGGTGGACAATCGAGATCCCTTCATCTTCAAGACCACGGACTACGGACGCACCTGGAAACCGATCGCATCGGACATCCCGAAGAGTTCCCTCTCCTACGTGCACGTCGTCCGCGAGGATCCGCACCGGAAGGGGCTCCTTTTCGCCGGCACCGAGAACGCCCTCTACGTGTCGTTCGATGACGGCGCCCGCTGGCAGCCTCTCCAGAGCAAGCTCCCGCACGCGCCGGTGTACTGGCTGACCGTTCAGGAGCACTTCCACGATCTCGTCGTGGGCACTTACGGCCGGGGGTTGTACATCCTGGACGACCTGACGGCCTTAGAGCAGCTGAACGACGCCGTCCGGAGCTCCCCCGCGCACCTCTTCGAGCCGCGGCCCGCCTACCGCTTCCGTGCGGTCTCGCGGCCCGCGCTCGCGCCGAGCGGCACTTCCACCGGGCAGAATCCACCGTACGGCGCGTCCATTCAGTACTGGCTGAAGGAGCCGGTCCCGGGCGGGCCGCGGAAGGACGACGCCGCGCCCGCCGCCTCGCAGCGGGAGGAGGCGGCGAACGGCGAAGAGCCGAAGAAGAAGAGGCCGATCGAAATCACGATCTGGGACTCGGCCGGGCAGAAGATCCGATCCCTCTACGCCACCAACAAACCCGGAATCAACCGGGTCACCTGGGATCTCCGTCAGGAACCTACCGAAGAAGCCCGCATCCGCACGACTCCCGCCGGCAATCCGCATATCTGGGAGGAGAAGCGTTTTCGCGGCAAGGACCGCCGGGCGGTCTATTACTACGGCATCGACGCGCCGAAGAGGGGTCCTCTCGTCGCGCCCGGGACCTACACGGTGAAACTCTCGGTGCCGGGCAATGAGTCGAGCCGGACGCTCGTCGTCCGAAAGGACCCGAACTCGGGAGCCACGGACGCCGACGTCGAGGCCTCCGCGAAACTCTCGCGCGCGCTCTACGTGGACATCAACCGCGCCGCCCGGATGATCAACCAGATCGAATGGACGCGAAAGCAGATCGAGGACCACAAGAAGATGCTCGCCGCGGCGCGCGCCGAGAAGAGCGCCGTGAGCGCCTGGGAGGACCTCGAGCGCCGCATCCGCTCCGTCGAGGACCGGTTGATGCAACCGACGCTCGCCGAAGCCGACATCAAGTCGTTTCGCGGGCCCGTCGGCCTCTACTTGAAGCTCGTGTGGCTGCAGGCCGAGTCGGGGAGCGGCGGCGGGGACGTGTCCGGCAACGCGGACTTCGCCCCCACCCAGCCGGAGGTCGAGGTCTACGAGCTCCTCTCGCGGGGCCTCGCAGAGGCGCGGCGCGACTTCGACGACCTCTACGCGAAAGTCATTCCGGAGTTCAACGCTTCGATGCGGGCGAAGGGTCTCGGCGAGCTGACGACGGTGAAGGAGCCCGAGGAGCCGCGCCCACCAACCCCGCCAGGGGAGCCGGAGGATGACGACGACGCGGCCAAGAGTGAAAACTGACGACTGATAACTGACAACTGATCACTGACGTCGCACCAGCGACGCCAACGTTACCGTCGGCCAACCGGCGTTGGCGAACCGGCGCGGTGCTCGAGCTCGTCGTAGATCATCCGCGAGAGCGTGGCGCCGGTCACGAGTGCGTCGTTGTCGGCGCCGGGACGCCTGTCCTTCCCGCGGCGGGTGCAGATCGCGATCGCATACCGCGAGTGCGGCCCTTTCACGTAAGCCGCGTCGGTCCGA
>DATNMZ010000321.1:0-2785 GCA_035602095.1 Thermoanaerobaculia bacterium | reverse complement strand
CGGGGGCCGCGAGCGCCCCGAGCGCCGCGACGTCGTAAGCGGAGAGCCGGATCCCGACGAGAATGATGCCAAACCGCAGCACCTTCTTCATCGCGAAAGAGAGCCCGGGACCGAATGTCCTCGAGACGCCGATCGTGTTCGCGACGAGCATTCCGAGCACGATCGCGACCATGACGCCGGACACGGGGCTCGGCCGGCCCGCCGGGTCGATCCCCTGCAGACGCAGGACTCCCCGCCCGAGGATGCCCGCGAGGAAGTGCGCCGCGACCATGACTGCCGCGGCGAGGGCGAGACCGGGCAGAAGTCCGGGAGCCTCCCGCCAGGGAACGCCGAGCAAGGCGTTGGCGGAAGCGGACGGCCGCGCGGAAGCGGACGGGGCCGCTCGACTGTTCTGCGGCGGAGGGAGGTTCAAGCGGAACTATCATCCCGCATCCCGCATCCCGCATCGCGCATTTGGCATCGCGGCATCGCGTATCGCGCGTCGCGCGTGGCAAAGCGACCCGCGGAGAGCTTGCCTCGCGCTGGAGCGGAGGTAGGATCGGGCGCGCGAGTCGAGGGCCGACGCGGGGCGAGACTCGTTGTCCTTTCGCTGTCCCGGCCCGCAAGGAGAGTCGAGCCGATGCACAGAATCGAGAAAGCCCGCCGCAAGCCGGGCGTGGCCTTCGAAGACATCGCCGCAGGACGAGCGGCGCCGGCGCCGGCCGAGGGAGCGGATCTGATCCGCGGGGAAGCCCTCATCTTCTGGGACCCGAAGACGCCCGGCAAGAAGCTCGACGCCATCGACACGGACCAGATCACCCCCGCAGCCGACTGCGTCTCCGAGAGCCTCGAGAGGTTGGACGAGCGCTGGAAGGCGGGCGCGTTCCGGTATCTCCTGCCCGACTTCCGCCGGCGCGTCCATGCGGGCCAGAACTTCTTGATCGCCGGCGATCGGTTCGCGATCGGCTCGTCGCGGGAAATGAGTCCGGCCGGCCTGAAAGGCATCGGGGAAGAGGCCGGCCGCGAGCTCGTCGTCGTCTGCGGGAACGGCATGGGCGACATCTTCCGAAGAAACGCCTTGAATCTCGGACTCCACGTCGCGCAGAGTCCCGAGGCCGTCGCCGACGCCCGCGACGGCGATCGGTTCGCGTTCGACCCGCGGACGCGCGCGCTCACCAACGAGACGCAGGCGAAAAGCTACGTTCCGGTGCCCTTGAGTCCGAAGGAAGAGGAGATCCGGAGCGGTGGCGGGATCTTCGCGGTCGGGCGCCACGAGTTTCGCGAGTCGGTCGGCCGCGCGCCGGAAATCGTCTGGCCGGACCCGGAGACCGCCCGGACGATGACGTCGACCGAACAGATCGTCTGGGCGCACCGGGTGGACAAAGAAGCGGCGGTCCGGCCGGGAGCGACCCTGCGCGTCTATGCCGACCTGCTTCCCGCCTCCGACGGCACGGCGCCTTTCGCGATCCACACGTTCAACCAGATCACCGGAGGCAACACGATCTTCCCGCGCCAGGCCGCGATCGCAAACGACCACTTCGTGTTCACCGGGAAAGAAGCCGACGACCGCCAGACCTCCATCGGGCGCGAGTTCGCGCGGCAGCATGGAATCGGGAAGCCGTTCTACGCCGATCCCGGCGACGGCATCTTCCATTTCTATTTTCCGGAGCAGGGACTCGTGCTGCCGGGCATGTTCATCCCGGGTGCCGATTCGCACAGCCGGGCCTACGGGGCCTACGGAGCGGTCGGATTCGGCGTCGGATCGACCACGCTCGGATTCGGTTGGGCGACGGGCGCGATCTATTTCACGCCTGCCCGTCAGCGGCGGGTCGTGTTCTCGGGCGCGCTTCAGCCGTGGGTGAGCGGAAAGGACATCGTCCTCGAGCTCCTCCGGCGCTGGGGCGCGAAGCAGTCGCAGGGAATGTCGGTCGAGTTCATCGACGCCGGAAAGCAGCTGCCGATGGCTTACCGAAACACGATCGCGAACATGATGGCGGAGGGGGAGGCCTTGAACGGGATCTTCGCCCAGGACGAAGTGACCGAGGCCTGGTACCGCGCGAAAGGGCTGGCTCTTCCCTATCCACGCGTGGCGCCGGGTCCCGATGCAACCTATGAAATCGACGAGTCTCTCGCGCTCTCCGACATCGCGCCGATGATCGCCAAGCCTTTCTCGCCGGGAAACGCTTTTCCGGCTCACGAAGTGGCGAAGGAACGCATCGAGTTCGACAAGGCCTTGATCGGCTCCTGCACCAACGGAAGCTACGGCGACCTGCTCCAGGCGGCTCTCGTGATGGTCGCCGCGCGCGAACACGGCTTTACGAAAGTCAAACGAGAGTTCACTGTTTTCCCCGGATCGGGCGGCGTCGGCATCGAGATCGAGGCCCCCGATCCGCGGTTGAAGGGCGAGTCGATTGCGGAAGTCTTCCGTTCCGTCGGAGGGCAAATCCGCCGGTCCTGGTGCGGCCCCTGTTTCGGGCAGGGGCCCGACGCGCTCACCCGCGGCCAGCGGGCGATCACGTCTTTCAATCGCAACTGGCAGAACCGGATGGGTCTCGGAGGCGAGGGCTACCTCGCCAGCCCGGCCGTCGTCGCCTCCTCCGCCCTCATCGGTTACATGGCGCCTCCCGACGAGCTCGGGCTCGCGTGGGAGGCAGAACGGTTCGGGGTCTGATCTCCGCGAAGAAGAGGACGCTCCAAGCTCCCTCTCCCCCGCAGTCGGGGGAGAGGCGAGGACACGAAGGAGAGGGACGCTACGAGCTCCCTCTCCCCCCGCTGTCGCGGGTGGAGAGGGGAGGGGCGTGCCGGC
>DATNMZ010000320.1:0-2189 GCA_035602095.1 Thermoanaerobaculia bacterium | reverse complement strand
GCTCGATGAGCCGGTGGTACCGGTCGGCATCCTCGCTCTTCAAGTAGTCGAGGAGGCGCCGCCGCCGGGAGACGAGCTTCAAGAGACCGCGGCGAGAGTGATGGTCCTTCGCGTTGGTCTTGAAATGTTCGGTCAGGTAAGCGATCCGGTTCGTGAGGAGAGCCGCCTGGACCTCGGGAGAACCGGTGTCGGTCTCGTGCGTGCGGTACTCCCGCACGATGCTGGGCTTTTCCGTCGTCTGGTAGGTGGTTGCGTTCAAAAATCCTCCAATGCTCGAAACACTCTCATCTTTTTAATAAACGGCAAGCCTAGCACGAGGGAGCGAGGCGTTTCCAGCGCCTTTTCCGCGGCGTTCCGTCGCCTTCCTCCGTAAAAATGCGAGGCCCTTCGTTTCCCGTTTCCCGTTTCCCGTTTCCCGTTTCCCGTCTCCCGTCTCCCGTCCCCTCATCTCCTCAGCGTCTCAGCGTCTCCTCGGCCAGAACGATCCGGGGCTTGATGAGGGAGACTCCTCCGTGGCCGATCGGCGACACCTGCGCGAGCGCGACCATCTCGTCGGCCGGCCCGAGAAGAGTCACCCAGTCCCCGTCCCGGGAGGCCACTCCGCGCGCGGGGATCGACTGTCCCCGGCGCACCTTCCAGGCTTCCAGGGACGCGAGGTGGAGCCGCTCGAAGGGAAACGGGACGCGAGAGAGGGGCACGGCGTGGGGAGCCGCGAGGCGCTCCTCCCGAGGAAGCGATTCGAACAACTCGAGCGCGATCGCCTCCTCGACGCGGAACTCGCCGATTCGACTGCGCCGGAGGCTCTCGAGATGCGCGCCGCAGCCGAGAGCTTCGCCGATCGCATGGGCGATCGAGCGGATGTACGTCCCGGACGAACAGGAGATGGAGAAGTCGAGCCGTCCGCCGGACGGAGCGCCCAGGGAGAGCTCGCGCACGCGGACGGTCTTCGGGGCCAGGGGGACTTCCTCGCCCCGGCGGGCCATTTCGTAGAACTTCCGGCCCTTCACTTTTTTCGCCGAATAGGGCGGCGGAGATTGGAGGAACTCCCCGCGGAAGGGGGCGGCCGCCCTCTCGATCTCTCCGGGCCCGATTCTCGACGCGTCCCGCTCTTCTCCGAGAGGCGCTCCCTCCCGGTCGTAGGTCGCGGTCGCGCGGCCGAGCCGGATCGTGCCCTCGTAGGACTTGTCCATCAGGGTGAAGAAGCTTTGAAGACGCGCGGCCCCTCCCGCGCAGAGAAGGAGAAGTCCGGTGGCCATGGGGTCGAGCGTTCCGCTGTGGCCGATCCGCGGGACGCCCGTCGCGCGGCGCACCCGCTCGACGACGTCGTGGGACGTCAAGCCGCCGGGTTTGTCGATCAGGATCAGGAAGCCGCGAGAGAGGATGTCCGGCCGGCTCACTCCTGGCGGTCCTCCGGATTTTCCTCCGGCGCCGGCGGCGCCACGTTCGCCAGGATCTCCTCGATCCGGGCGCCTCGCTCGATCGATCGATCCGCGAAGAAGTGCAGCTCCGGGGCGAACCGCAGGCCGCACCGCCGCCCGACCTCCCGCCGGAGGAAGCCGGAGGCGCGGTCGAGCGCCTCGTGCGCGCGCTCCCTCTCCTCCTCTCCGCCCAGCGCCGAAAAGTAGACGCGCGCGGACCTCAAGTCCGCCGGCATCTGGACCTCGGTGATCGTCACCTTGCGAAGCTCGGGGTCGTGGGCCTCGAGCAGGACGAGGCGAGAGATCTCCGCGCGGACGAGGTCCGAGACGCGCTGGCTTCGGCGAGATTCTTTCTTCATCGGAATCGTAAGGCGTGAGGCGTGAGGCGTGAGGCGGGATACGGATGAAACCCGGCGGTGTCATCCTCCATTCGCCCTCTTGTGTTTTCCGGCTCCCCTCTAGACATGGATGAACTCATTCCGGTATTCGAGGATCTCGCCGTCGAGGTTCGACTCGACAAACCCGAGCACGTTCTGGAGCAGAGCGTCGAGAGGCGCCTGATCGGGTCCCACGGCCGCGACGCCGAGCTCGCACCGCTGCAGGAGGTCCTGACCGCCCACCTCGGCCGCGGAAATCTCGAACTCGTGCCGGATCCGGGTCTTCAGACTCTTGACGATCATGCGCTTCTCTTTGAGGCCGCGACAGGCGGGCAGGTGAAGGTCGAAGACGGCGTAGGCGAGGACCATAGGGACGTGAGGCGTGAGACGTGAG
>DATNMZ010000319.1:0-2748 GCA_035602095.1 Thermoanaerobaculia bacterium | reverse complement strand
CCTCTTGAAGACGGGCATCCTCTCCTACCGCAACGGCGGGACGTCACGCGCTCTGGCCCTCTCCTCCGGGTTTGCGGAGATCTCCAACGACGTCGTCTCGGTCCTGGCCGACCTCGCCGAGGAGCCCGCGGTCATCGACACCGCGGCCGCGGAGCGCGATCGCGCGAGCGCGGCGGAAGCCTTGAAGACCGCCGGGTTCGACACGATGGAGGAGATCCGCTCTCGCATGGAGCTCGCGCAGGCGCGGCTCGAGGTGGCCAGGCGCGCCTGAGGGCGCGCCGTTGTCAGTCGTCAGTTTTCAGTTCTCGGTTCATACCCGACGGAGGGTCGGAGAGCCCAGGACTGAAAACTCCTGACTTGCGCCCCGGGGTACCCTTGCGCCGATGAGCGCGGATGATCCCCGCACGGGCTCCGAAGAGGTCCAGCCCCCCGAGACACAACCCGAGGAGCGGTACTTCCTGGAGGGGCCGAAGTCACGGGGGCGCGAGCTCTACTCGGTCCTGAAGATCCTCCGGGAGCTCATCAAGGGATTTCGGGCGCTCCATCTCGTCGGCCCCTGCGTCACGGTGTTCGGGTCCGCGCGTTTTCCGGAAGGGCACCCGTACTACGAGCTCGCGCGCACCGTCGGGTCCCGGCTGGCGAAGCTCGGCTTCACGGTGATGACGGGCGGCGGGCCGGGGCTCATGGAGGCGGCGAACCGGGGCGCTCGCGAGGCGGGCGGGCCCTCGGTCGGCTGCAACATCGTCCTGCCGCAGGAGCAGAAGTTGAACCCGTACCTCGATCGGAAGGTCACCTTTCGATACTTCTTCGTTCGCAAGGTGATGCTCGTCAAGTACTCCTATGCGTTCGTCGTCCTGCCCGGAGGCATCGGAACCATGGACGAGCTCTTCGAGGCCGTGACGCTCATCCAGACGAAGAAGATCGAGAGCTTCCCGGTCGTGCTCCTCGGGAAGGACTACTGGAAGCCGCTCGTCGCCTTTCTCCACGAGATGGTCGAGGCGGGCACGATCAGCCGGCAGGATCTCGGGCTTCTCCTCTTCACCGACTCCGTCGACGACGCGATGGCGCACATCGAAAAGTACGCGATCGTGCATTTCGGGCTGGTTCGCCGCAAGTTCCCGAAAAGCTCACCTCTCCTGGGCGAGCAGACGTTCCACAGGTGACAGGTCGTAGGTGGTAGGTGGTAGGTGGTAGCCGATACCGTGACCCCAATAACTGATAACTGATAACTGATAACTGATAGCTACTCCACATAGCCTGGACCGCGCAGTGCGCGACCCGGCGTCTTCCCCGTCATTGCGCCTGAATCCACGACGAGAACTCCGTTGACGGCGACGTAGCGAAAGCCCTCGCTGTAGTGGTTCGGGTCCGCGAAAGTCGACTTGTCCGAGACGCGCTGCGGATCGAACACGGCCAGGTCCGCGCGAAACCCCGTTTTCACGAGCCCTCGATCGGGCAGGCCGGCGGCCTCGGCCGCGAAGGAGGTCATTTTCCGGATCGCCTCCTCGAGGCGGAGCACCTTCTCTTCGCGCACGTAGTGGCCGAGGATCCGCGCCGCCGACCCCCATCCCCGCGGGTGGGAGCCCTCTTTGGACAGGATGCCGTCGGTCGCGTGGGCGCCGGAGTCGGTGCCGAACGAGACGAGCGGGTGAGCGAGCGCCGTGCGGACGTCCGCCTCGTCCATGATCGAGAGGATGCACGCGGCGTTCGCGCGGTCCTGGATCACGATGTCGATGAGCGCGTCGCGGGCGTCCTTCCCCTGCGCCTTCGCGATTTCCGCGATCGTCTTTCCTTCCAGCGGCTTCAAGGCGGGCGCGAGAACCGAGGCGACCAGGATCCCTTCCGGGCCTCCCGAGCCGACGTACTGGTTCTCCCATTCGGTCGCCGGCCGATCCATGTCCCCCTTCACCCGTTCGCGAATCGCGGGATCGGCGAGGCGCTTCAAGAGCGCCTCTCGCCCGCCTTCGCGCACCCAGGGCGGCAGACAGGCGTCGAGTCCGTTCGAGGCGCGGGAGTAAGGGTACTGGTTCGCTGAGACGTCCACGCCGGAAGCGCGCGCTTCCTCGATGCGCTTCAGGACCGCCGGCATCCTTCCGAAGTTCGGGCGATAGGCGGTCTTCAAATGCCAGATCTGTGTGCGGACGTTCGCTTCGCGCGCGATTCGGAAGACCTCGTCCAGGGACGCGTCGATCCGGCCGGATTCCGAGCGCTGGTGCGTGAAATAGGCGCCGCCGTAGCGGGCGGCGACCTTCGCGAGGGCGATGAGCTCTTCCGTCGAGGAATAGATGTTCGGGATGTACTGGAGAGACGACGAGACGCCGAGGGCGCCTTCCCGCATCGCCTGATCGACGATCTGCTCCATCCGGGCGAGCTCGGCGGGACTCGCGGGCCGGTTCTCCCGGCCGACCACCATCGCCCGCACGCCGCCGGAACCGACGAAAGTCCCGAGGTTGATGGCCGTGCCGCGGCGCTCGAGCGCGCGGAAGTACCCGTCGAGAGTCCTCCAGTCGGGCCGGACCCCGTACTTCTCCCAGGTGTCCTTTCCTTCGGCGATCGCGTTTTCGTCGAGCGGCGCGATGGAGTCGCCCTCGCCGGTGACTTCCGTCGTGATTCCCTGAGTGATCTTCGAGGCGGCGCGCGGATCGACCAGCACGTTGTACTCCGACTGGCCGAGCAGGTCGATGAACCCCGGCGCGACTACGAGGCCCCGCGCGTCGATGCGCCGGCGGGCCGGCCGGTCCGCGAGCC
>DATNMZ010000318.1:0-3525 GCA_035602095.1 Thermoanaerobaculia bacterium | reverse complement strand
TGAAACTGCACGCCGCGCAGGAGACAGCGCCGGGTCCTCCCGGCGCTTATCCCTCCCTCTCCGCCATGCTCTCCTCTCCTGCAGACCCGGCTGATAGCTGATAGCTGACAGCCGACAGCCAATCCCCGTTGTATCGTTCCTTTGCAACCCTCGGAGTCTGAGTCCGTAAGTTACACGGGGACAAATATGGACACCGCGATCGAGCTCAAGAACGTCTCGAAGTCTTTCGGGAAGTTCCGCGCCGTGGACGACCTCTCTTTCCGCGTTCCCCGCGGGACCATTTTCGGCCTCCTGGGGCCGAACGGCGCCGGCAAGACCACCACGATCCGGATGACGATGAACATCACCGCGCAGGACTCGGGCGAGATCAACGTCCTGGGGCACCCGATGGACCGGGTCACACAGAACCGGATCGGGTACCTGCCCGAAGAGCGCGGGCTCTACCGCAAGATGAAGGTGCTCGATCACCTCTATTTTCTGGCGGCCATCAAGGAAGTCTCCCGCGAGACGGCCCGCGCCCGCATCGAGGAGTGGCTCGACAAGATGGAGCTCCGGCCCTGGCTCAACAAGAAGGTGGATGAGCTGTCGAAGGGGATGCAGCAGAAGCTCCAGTTCATCGCGACGATCGTGCACGATCCCGAGGTGCTCATTCTGGACGAGGTCTTCTCCGGCCTCGACCCGATCAACACGGCGCTGGTGAAGGACTACCTGTCGGCGTTTCGCGCCAAGGGAAAGACGATCGTTTTCTCGACCCACGTGCTCGAGCAGGCGGAAAAGCTCTGCGACGAGATCTGTCTGATGGCCAAGTCGAAGAAGATTCTCGAGGGCAACCTCAAGGAATTGAAGCGCGAGCATGCCGAAGGACAGATCCGGATGTCGCTTCGCGCGGGCCCGGCCGAAGTCGCCGCGCTCCCCGGCGTCTCCGCCTCCCGCGCGGTCAACGGGGCCTACGTGATCTCTTTGACGCCGGGAACCGACCGACAGCGTTTTCTCCGCGCCGCTCTCGACAAGTACGAAGTGAACTCCTTTTCCGACCGCGAACCCGAGCTCGAGGAGATCTACCTGGCCGCCGTCCAGAAGGCCGGGCTCGCGGAGACGCGGATCATCGAGTGAGGAACGCATGAGCTGGAAGAAGATTTTCGCGGTCGTCCGGCGCGAGTACACCGAGCGGATCCGCACGAAGGCGTTCTGGATCGCCACTCTCATCATTCCGTTCCTCTTCATCGGGCTCTTCATCGTTCAGATCGCGGTCGCCCGCCGGTCCGGCGGGGAGCGCAAGCTCGCCGTGGTCGATCGCACGGGCCGCCTCTACGCGCCGCTCGCGGCCGAGCTCACCCGCCCGCAGGCGGAGAGACGGCCGCAAGGCCAGTCCGACCCCGGGAACCCGGAAGCCGGGGGACCACGCCGCCAGACGGTTCACTGGGTCGTGGAGCAGCGTCCCGTCATCGGCGACCTCGAGAAGACGAAAGAGATCCTCCGGAAAGAGGTTCTCGCGAAGAAGATCAACGCCTATCTGATTCTCGATCCCGCGATGCTCGCGAAGGACCAGGTGGAGTACTACTCGACCGCCGTCTCGGAATGGATCACGCAGAACCAGCTCGAACGCGCGATCAACCACGTCCGGCTCCGGGAAAAGATCGCGGCGCACGGGCTTCCTCCCGAGGTGGGCAACGAGCTCGACCGACGCATCGACCTTCGGGCGTTCAAGGTTACCGACGCCGGGACCGCCGAGGAAAAGGGCGCCGGCATCATCGCGGCCCTGGTCTTCTTCTTCCTCATGTACTCGACGTTCTTCATGTACGGCTACCAGGTCATGCGCGGCGTGATCGAGGAGAAGAGCAATCGGATCGTGGAGATCGTGATCGCCTCCGTGCGTCCGACGGAGCTCATGCTCGGCAAGATTCTCGGCATCGGCCTCGTCGGCCTGACGCAGTATCTGGCGTGGTCCTTTATCGCCATGAATCTCTCCCTCCCGGGCATCGCGAGCCTGCTCGCCGGAAGCGACATGGCGCCGAAGATCCCGATCTCCATGCTCGGGTACTTCATCCTCTTCTTCTTCTTCGGGTATTTCCTGTATGCGAGCATCTACACGGCCATCGCGGCGCCCTTCAACACGGATCAGGAGGCGCAGCAGCTCGCGATGATCCCCATGGCGATGATCGTCTCGAGCGTCGCCGTGTATCCGGCCGTGATGAACAACCCGTCCGGAGGACTCGCGGTGTTTCTGTCGCTGTTTCCGTTCACCGCGCCCCTGATGATGTTCCTGCGCACCGCTCTCGGACGCGTGCCCGCGTGGCAGATTCTTCTTTCGGTATCGATCCTCGCCGCGACCACGGTCGCTCTCGCGTGGTTCGCCGGCCGCGTCTATCGCGTCGGGATTCTCATGTATGGCAAGAAGCCGACGATCCCCGAGATCCTTCGCTGGGTCCGCTACTCACCGGGGAAGGCCGTTCCCGCGCCCGCCGCGAGACAGGCGTCCTGATTCGCCGGAGCAAGGCTATCGCCTTCGGCGAACAGGACCAGTGGAGGAACCGGGTTCCGACTTCGACTCCCGTGGAGAGCTGGGACTGAGATCTAGGAGCAGCTCGCCTGGAGGATCCGCCGGACATACCGAATGTAGGAGACCGTGACCGCCACGAGCGCCGTGTCGAAGGCGGCGGCGCTCGGCGCCGGGCCCTCGCTTCTCCGCGCGAAGCGCTGCGACCAGTCGAACAGCATCCCGCGCAGCTCATCCCGGAACTTCGGGTCGAGCCCGGCCCGGTCGGCAACCTCGATGAGCTCCTCGCCCGCCGCACTCAACCGCTTTCCCAAGCCCGCCGGACGCTCGCCCCCCGGAAGCACTCTCATGCCCGCATCCGAAGGCCTTCATGCGCCGAGGCCGCGGCGGAGGTGGCGTGAAGGTTGGCGAGCTCGACGAAGAGCTCCAGCCGCTGGAGCACCGCTTGAACCTCGGCGAGCGAGTCCGTCAACCGGAAGGTGAACGAGATCTGCCCGCCCGGCAAGTCGAGATGGAATCGAGAGAACGCTTCGAGGTCTCTGCGGACGAAGAGACAGGACTCCTGCCACAAGGCATCGAACGGACCGCGCAGGGCGAGCGAGATCCGTCCGAAGAGCGGCCCGAGGGCTTCGCGCCGCAGGGTGGACATGTCCACCCAGACTCCGTAAACGGACTGCTCGCGAGACTCTCTCTTGTCGGTCATGTCCCCTGGGACAGTTTCCATTCAACAACCGGGCCCGCTGGCCGGGGCCAACCGATACAAGGAGTTAGCGAAAGGACGGCCTTGCCGGCTGACGAAAATCGGGACCCAAGCCTGCCCCGGCGGCCGCGGATCGTCTCCGGCCGTCCCGGCCTCCGGCGGCCTGTTCCGGCCGGCGGAAACCGAACCGTGTCGCGCCGCAAAGCCGTGCTCAAAAGAAGCCGCCTTGTGAGGGTCGCGTCCCAGGACGCGGCTCGTGACTAACAGGCGCTGATCTGGCTCACGCCGAACCGGAGAAGCCCGGCTCCACGAGGGGCCCGGCGTTTTC
>DATNMZ010000317.1:0-2599 GCA_035602095.1 Thermoanaerobaculia bacterium | reverse complement strand
AACTGATAACTGATAACTGATAACTGACAACTGACAACTCGGTTACTTCACCTCGAGCCTCGTCGTCTGCCCTTCCGCGACGGTGAACGGATAGGACCTCTGCCCTCCCGGGCCGGCGACGACCAGGGTGTAGCTTCCGGGCCCGAAGTGCTCCCAGGTCGCGGCCGGCGGCGAAACCGTGACTCGCCCGTCGAGCCGCCAGGGCGAGAGGAGGTAGACGGCGCCCGAGGCGTCCAGGACGCGCCCCGCCACGACGGCATCGGAATGCGCCTCCACGCGGCCGCCCGGCGTCATCGACACGCTGACTCCGGGCGAAGGAGCATCCACCGCGGCGAGGCCGCGAGGCGCGTAGCCGTCGGAGAACAGATAGATCGAGTAGCGGCCGGGGCCGAGCGAGGAGATCTCGCCCTTGCCCGTCGAATCGAGGGTCACGGTCCCGTTGAACGCGACGCCGCCGTCGCCGCCGAACGCGAGGGCGGTGACACCGTGAAGCGGCATGCCCGTGAGACCGTCGGCGACGCGAATCGAGATCCCCGCCCCCTTCGCGAGAGTGAAATTCGCCTGCGCCGGATCGGATCCGACGTCCGCCGTCTGGGTCTTCAGCCGGTATCCCGCCTTCCTCGCCGTCACCTGGTATCTGCCGGTATCGACGCCGTCGATCTCGTAACGGCCGGAGGAATCGGTCGTCGCGCTCTTCATCGCGAAAGTCTGGGTCTCCTTGCCCGTGTCCGCCTGGATCGTCGCTCCTTCGATCGGGTCGCCGGAGCCTTCCTCCGTCACGGTCCCCGTGATCGTCGCGGCGGGGATGGGCACGTCCGCGGTGGTGTCCCCCGAGACCGCGACCGTCTTGCGATACGAGACGCCCTGTCCGTTGACGAGAAGCTGATAGGTGCCGTCCTTCAGCCCCTCGAGGGCGTACCGCCCGTCGTCGTCCGTCTGCGCGTTCGCGCGTCCTCCGCTCGGCTGCGGCGGATCCGCGTTCGCGGTGACGAAGAGGCCCGAGAGCGGCCTGTCTCCGCGCGTCACGCGCCCCGCCAGCCGCGAAACCCCTTCGAACGCGATCTCGACGGGGAGCTCGCCGCTTCCGTCCGGCACGTCGAGGGACTTCGTCGCGGATCGGCCGGACAAGAAGTTCGTCGTCGCGGTAAAACGGATCAGGCCGGCGGGGACGTCCTTCAGCGTGAAGTTGCCGGAGTCGTCCGTCTGGGTGGAGTCGCTGAAGTCCGGGCTGTTCGCGAACACGCGGACGCCCCCGAGGTTGCCGGCGGGAAGGCCCGATATCGTTCCGCGCACCAGGGCGCCGGCCGGGTTCATACCGATCAAGACTCCGTCCAGGCGCTGGTTGTCGGCGAGGATGACGTCCTTCGAAGGGGACTTGCCGCTCCCCGACTGCGCCGAGAGCTTGAATCGGCCGGGCTTCAGATGCTCGAAAAGGAAGGCGCCCGAGCCGTCGGTGCGGGCCGAGTCCGCGCCGCCGAACATCCCCGCGTCGCCCTGCTGGTTCAGGGAAACGAGGGCGCCCGGCATCGGCGTGCGGCCATCGCGTCCGACGACGGAGCCTGCGATCGAGCCGCCGGTTCCGAGCGTGATGTCGACGTTCGTCTCCTTCTCGGGATCCACCTCGCGGCTGGCCTCGAGATAATCGGAATGGTCCGCGACGACGGTCACTTTTCCCGTCGGAAGCCCGTCGAACCGAAAACGCCCGTCGGCGTCGGTCGTCGTCGCCGTATTCGCCGCACCGCCGGAAAACCGCGCGAACATCGCGCCGGCGCCCCCGCCGGAGGACCCCGCCGCCTGCCAGCTCACCGACGCATTCGGCAGGCTCCCCCCGCGAGGGTCGAGCACGCGGCCGGAGAGCGATCCGCCGCGCCGCAGCGAGATCACGATCCCCTCCTTCGTCTCCCCTTCGGAGAGCTCGACGCCCGATGTCTCTCCGGTGCGGTACCCCGCCGCCGAGGCGCGGATCGTCCACTTCCCCGCGGGGACGTCCGGAAGCTCGAAGGAGCCGTCTTCCGATTGAAACGCCTTGTCGCCTCCCCGCCCGGTGGAGATGTTGAACGTGAAAGCGTTCGGTCCCGTTCGCCCCACGGTGAAATCGTTGATCGGCCTCTTCGTGTCTCCGTCCTCGACCCGTCCGCGGACGATCCCCGCCGTCTTCAACACGACCGCGAGATCTTCGGCCGGCGCCGTCACGTTCTTCTGCGCGGCGGCGTAGCCCGCCGCGGAAACGTTCAGAAGGATCGCCTTGTCCGGGCTCAAGCCGTCGAGACGGAATCGCCCGTCGACGTCGGAAGAAGCGTTCTGGGGGCGCACGGTCTCCCCGACGGACATCCCGAATATCTGCGCGCCGACGATCGGTTGGCCCTGGGAGTCGCGCACGAATCCGGCGATGCCGACGCCGTTCGAGAGCATGATCGGCGGCCAGACGTTTTCCTCGGCGGCCTTCACCGCCAGACCCTGGGCGGTCTTGTGCGCGTAGCCGTCGCGCGAGACCGCCGCCGTGTACTCCCCTTCCTCGAGGCCGCGGAGGAGAAACGCGCCGTCGGGGCCGGACGTCGCATCGGGCCTGCTCGAGTCCATTCCGAAGAGCCGCATCTGG
>DATNMZ010000316.1:0-5153 GCA_035602095.1 Thermoanaerobaculia bacterium | reverse complement strand
CGGACGCTGACCTGGAGGTTCTCGGCCTGGACCTTGCCGAGCCGGAAGGGGCTGTTCTCGGTTTTCGGCTTGCCTTTGTCGCCGCTGCGGGCCGCGATGAGCGCCCCCGCGGCCGCGAGGACGGCAACGACCCCGAGCCCGATATATCGCTTCTTCTTCTTGCTCATCGTCATTACTTTCCTCGATCCGATGCGTCCGGTGGGGGCGTGGCACAGTCCAATACGCAGATCCCGGGAGAATGTTCGGTGGTCCATTGGCGCGAATCTCCCGTCCTGGGGCCTCTTTCGTCTTCGTCCGGCACACCGGTTGCAGCCTGCGACGGCGGAGGTGCGGCATGCCGAGAGGGGACAAGTCGAGCTACACGGACAAGCAGAAGCGTCAGGCCGAGCACATCGAGGAGGGCTACGAGAGGAAGGGAGTCTCGAAGGACGAAGCGGAGGCGCGCGCCTGGGCGACCGTCAACAAGGAGTCGGGCGGCGGCAAGAAGAGCGGCTCCGGCCGAGGAAAGGAGACGAGCACCGCGTAGGGTCAGGCCGGGGTCAGGTCGGGTCAGGTCGGGGTCAGGCCGGGGTCAGGCCGGGGTCAGGTCGGGGTCAGGCCGGATCCATTCAGGTTCCTGATCCTCCCTTTTCCGCGAGGCGAGGGAATCGCGCTATGGAGGCGGAGGCGCGGTCGCTGTTCTCCCCGGATTCGTATGATTCTCCGGTGACTGAATCCAACGTCCGGCAGGTCGTGCCGTTCTTCTGGGTGAACGATCTGGAAGTCTCTCGACGTTTCTACGTGGAAGGCCTCGGGTTCAAGATGACCAGGCACTGGATCAACGAAGGCAAGCTCCGATGGTGCTGGCTCGAGCTCGGAGACGCAGCGCTGATGTTGCAGGAATTCTGGCGCGACGGTCAGCACCGCAATGTGCCCGCTACGAAGGTCGGAGTCGGTGTCTCCATCGTCTTTACGTGTAGAGACGCCCTCGCGATTTATCGCGACCTCGAGTCACGCGGCGTTGAGGTGACACGGCCTTTCGTGGGCAACGGGATGTGGGTCACGCGAGTCGCCGACCCGGACGGCTACGACTTGCATTTCGAGAGCCCGACCGACGTACCGGAAGAGACGCTCTTTTCAGAAGGACTCTGACGCCGGCCGTCTGATTCTCGCTTTCCCGGGCGCCGGGGGAGAATCGCCGCTATGGAGACGGAGGCGGAGGCGCGGTCGCTGCTGCTTCTGGAGACTCTCCGGACCCACGCGCCCGAGGACGGCCGCGAGCGCGACTCGCTCGAGAGAATCGTGCGATTCGTCGAGTCCTCGAAAGACCCTTTCTCCCGCTCGACGGCGCAAGGCCATGTGACGGGAAGCGCGGTGGTGGCCCGGCCGGACGGCTCGGCCTTTCTGCTGGTCCGTCACCGCAAGCTCGGACGGTGGCTCCAGCCCGGCGGCCACGCGGATCCCGGCGATCGGACGGTGCTCGAGACCGCGTTGCGCGAGGCGCGCGAGGAGACCGGTTGCGGCGACCTGGCTCCCGCGTGCGGCGGGCGTCCGATCGACGTGGACGTCCACGCCATCCGCGCACGCGCCGGCGAGCCCGCGCACCTTCACTTCGACGTCCGCTATCTGCTGACGGCGAGCGGGCTGGCAGGCGGGGGAGAGCCGGCGGAAGTCGACGGCGTCGCCTGGTTCACGCTCGAAGAGGCGCTTGCGCGCGGGATCGACGAGTCGCTCGAGCGGACCCTTCGGAAGGCGGAGACGCTGCTGCGGCGCGGCAAGCGAGATCGGCCTACGCCGTTACAGGAGCAGGAGTCAGGCCGGCGACCCGTGCCGGAGCGCGAGACGTAATTCTGCCCGGTCGCTCAAAAACTCGACGGCCCGCGCGACGACGGCAGGATCGTGCACGATGCGCCGGTGGCCGAGACCCCGCGTCGTGACGAGCTCCGCCCCGGGCCAGGCTCGCGCGATCGCGGAGCCTTCGCTCCACGGGACTTCCGAATCCCCCTCGTCGTGGAAGACGAGCAGCGGAGCGGAAAGTCCGCGCGCCGCCTCCAGAACGTCGAACTCCGCCCACTGGAGTCCGAATCGCCGGACGATTCGCGCCTCCATTCGCTCGCGCACCCGGTCGCCGATTCCAAGGATCTCGGCGAAGCGGCGCGTGTAGCCGGCCGGATTGGACGCCGGCGCGAGCAGGACGGCGCGGTCGGCGCGGACGCCGCGCGCCATCGCTAGAACGGCGGCCGCGCCTCCGAGCGAGTGCCCGACGATCGCCGCGAAGGGGCCGTGGATCTTGTCGGCTGCCTCGATCGCGAAGATGAACTCGGGAAGAGACGAGCGGTGGACCGCCGATTTGCCGTGGCCCGGAGCGTCGAACGCGATGACCCGATGGCCGGCCGCGGTAAGCGGCGCGATGAACGACCCGAGGCGCGCTCCCCGGCTGCCCCAGCCGTGAACGAGGAGCACCGGTTCTCCGTCGCCCCAGGTCCACCCGAGGACGGGCTCTCCCCGGACCAGAAAAGGCGCCGCCGTTGCCTTCGAGAGCAGAACGCTCTCCCCCTCCCACGGAGCGTGGGCCGGAGGCGTTCGGAAAAGAGCCTCGGCCGTCCGCGCCGCGAGACCCGGCGCCACCGCGCCGAGCGTTCGCATCGCGAGCCGCATCGCCGCGAGCTTGCGGTTTCGAAGCGCCGCGCTCTTCTCGGATGCTGCGGAAGTTTGTCGAGGGATGGCGGTCTCCTTTGCGAAAAGAGCGTCAGGCCGACTTGCGCCGGCGCCGGCGCGCCGCGGCGAGAAGCGACTCGAAACCGGCGCGGGCCCGATCTTCCGCGCGGGGATCCCGGAGAAGCCGCTTCGCATGGTGGTACCCGAGCATGACCGAGTAGAGGTCGTGCGCGCACTGCTGTGCATCGAGATCGTCGCGGAAGTGCCCCAGGGGGATTCCCGTGCGCGCCACGTTGGCGATCAGCTCGAGCCACTCCCTCTGGAGGGAGACGAGCCGGTCGCGCACGGGCCCGCGCCGGTCGTCGAGCTCGGCCGCCGCGGCGACGAAGAGGCAGCCCCCGGGAAGCCGGGCCGTCTTCGTCCAGCAGAGCCAGTGCTCAAAGAGCGCGCGCAGGCGAGGTTCTCCGCGGGGCTGCGCGAGCGCCGGCCGCACGACGGCCTCGACGAAGAGCTGCGCCGCGCGCTCCAGGACCTCGACCTGGAGCGTCTCCTTCGCCTCGAAGTGCGCGAAGAGGCCGCTCTTGGACATGTGGAGGTCTTCCGCCAGCCGCCCGATCGAGAGTCCCGAAAGCCCGACCTGGCTCGCGAGCCGGACGGCCCGATCGAGGATCGCGTCTTTCGTAGCGCCGCCTTTTCCCATCCCTCGATAAAAGCACGAACGTTCGTTTTAGTCAACCTGTCACCTGTCACCCGACTCCTGACTTAGACCTGCTTCTTCTTCCACTTCCCGCTGCGAAAGGCCAGAGATCCGACGACGGCGATCGTCGAGAAGGCGATGGCGATCGCCCAGAAGACGCCCTGGGGGCCCATCCCGAACCCGCGCGCCAGGACGTAAGCGAGGGGAATCTCCCAGAGCCAGAAGCAGAAGAGATTGATCACGGTCGGGGTCCAGGTGTCGCCCGCTCCGTTGAAGGCCTGCACCATCACCATGCCGTACGCGTAGAAGAGAAAGCCGTAGGAGACCGTGCGCAGGCACGCGACTCCGATCGGCGCCACTGCGGGATCGCTCGTGAAGAGGCCGATGAGCGGCCGCGCCAGCGTCACGAACACGATGCCGACCGACCCGAGAAAGATCATGTTGTAGAAGCCGGCGATCCAGACCGACTTCTCCGCGCGATCCGGCTTTCCGGCGCCGAGGCTCTGGCCGACCATCGTTGCCGCCGCATTGGACATCCCCCAGGAGGGAAGGATCGCGAAAACGATGATGCGGATGGCGATCGTGTAGCCGGCGAGCGCGGCGCTGCCGAAGACGGAAAGGATCCGGACCAGTCCGATCCAGCTCGCCGTGCTGATCATGACCTGCAGGATCGCGGTGCCCGAAAGGCGCAGCATTCGCAGCATCACGCGGGGGTCGAGATGCAGGTGCCGCCGGGCGAGCGCCACCCGGCCGCGGCCCCGGAAGAGAGTGATCATCTGGACGAGCACGCCGATCCCGCGCCCGCAGGTCGTCGCGATCGCCGCGCCCTGGACCCCGAGGGCGGGAAAGGGGCCGAGCCCGAAGATCAGGCAGGGATCGAGCACCAGGTTGATCGCATTGGCGAGCCAGAGCACGCGCATCGCGATCGCCGCGTCGCCGGCGCCGCGGAAGATCGCGTTGATCAGGAAGAGCAGGAGGATCACGACGTTGCAGCCGAGCATCACGGCCGTGAATCCGCTGCCGGTCGCGACGACGCTCGGAGAGGCTCCCATGACGGTGAGCAGCTTCGGCGCGAGCACGGCGCCGAGCACTCCGATCGGCACCGCGATCGAGATCCCGAGCGCGATCGCCTGGACGGCGGCGGCGGCCGCGCCCTCCGGATCCTTCTCGCCCGTGCGGCGCGCCACCGTCGCGGCTGCCGCCATCGAGAGCCCGATCGCAACAGCGTAGATCAGCGCCAGCATCGACTCCGTGATCCCGACGGTCGCGACGGCGTCCGGCCCGAGCTTCGAGACCCAGAACACGTCCACGACCGCGAAGACCGACTCGAGCACCATCTCGAGCACCATCGGGATCGCCAGGAGAAGAATGGCGCGGCCGATCGGGCCCTCCGTGTAGTCCATCCGCGAGCCGCGCAGCGCTTCGCGGATGGTCGCCCAGAACCCCGGCGGCGGGGCCGCGGGCGCGAGGGGGCCGGAGGGCAGATCGAGCGATTCGCTCATGGGAGGACCGCGGGATGGTACGTCACGTCGCTGCGCGCTACGCGACGGATCTGGCTTCGCCACCGGCGCGCGGCTCGGCCGGATGCACGTCGCTACGCGCTGCGCGACGGATCTGGCTACGCCACCGGCGCGCGGCTCGGCCGGATGCGGCCTCGACCGCGCGCCTGATCCGTCGCTCCGCGCTTCGCTCCCGCACCGCAAGGCTCCTCCCTCCCTTCGGTCGGGAGACTCCTCGCGGTGCGAGCGGATGGACCTGCCCGGCGGAATACTCTCGTCCGGTCCCGGTCGTGCCGTAGGGGAGGGGCTTGCCCCCTCCC
>DATNMZ010000315.1:0-2290 GCA_035602095.1 Thermoanaerobaculia bacterium | reverse complement strand
GTTCGCGGCCGGCCGCGCGGTCCGCGAGACCTCTCTGGCCGTGTCCGCGCTGTGGGCGCCGCTTCGCCAATCGCAACCAGGCGCATTCGTGCGGACCTCCCGTCGCGCTCTCCGCGCACTTCGCAGGTAGAGACGCTTCCGTGTATCAGCTGTTTCGCGCGCTTCTCGCCCTCGTCCGCCGCTGCGGACCCGTCACGGTCCTGCCGGAGAAGACGCGCATCGCGTTTGCGACCCGCATGTCTTTCCTCGCCGTCGCGCCGCGCCAGATGCACATGATCGGGCACTTCGTGTTCGCGCGGCGTGTCGCGAGCCCGCGCTTTCAGAAGATCGAAACGATTTCGCCGCGCAACCACGTGCACCATTTTTGTCTGGAGAGGGAGGACGAGCTCGACTCCGAGTTCGCGTCCTGGGTGCGCGAGGCCTACGCGGTCGGGATGCAGGAACACTTGGAAGGGGACAGGTGACGCGGGACAGGTGGTAGGTGGTAGGTGACAGGTGACAGGTGGCAGGGTGAGAAGGACGGGGGACAGGGGGCAGCTGAGAGCTGATAGCTGACAGCTGACGGCTAATGACTGACAACTACCAGAGGCTCTTCGACTACGACGCGTGGGCCAATGGCGAGACTCTCGCGTCTCTCCGCGCGGCGGCGAATCCGCCGGAAAAGGCGCGCAAGCTCCTCGGCCACATCGTGGGCACGGAACGGCTCTGGCTCTCCCGGATCGAGGGGACGAAGACGCCGGCCGTGTGGCCCGACCTCTCTCTCGCCGAATGCGGCGCCGGCATCGAAGAGATGCGGGGCCGCTGGGCGCGTTTCCTCGAAGCGGCGACTCCGGAGTCGCTCTCTCGCGCGATCGAGTACACCAACTCCAAAGGAGAGCGGTGGACCAACCGGGCGGCGGAGATCCTGATGCACGTGGTCCTGCACGGCTCGTATCACCGGGGCCAGATCGCCCTCGACCTGCGCGGCGCGGGCTTCGAGCCCGCGTACACGGATTACATCGAAGCCGCTCGGCGGGGGAAGGTCTAGGCCGGGGCTCTCGGTCGCCGGTCTTGCGGCGGTCGGCGATGGCGGTGACGCCGGGAAAGACTAGAATGCACTCCTCGGAAAAAAACCAGCTCGCGAAACCGGTGTTCCTGCCCCGCGCATCGAAGACAACATGAAACCAGATTCGATCGCCGTGCTGTCTTCGACCGAGCTCTTCGGGAGCCTCGACGCTTCGGACCTCGAAAAGCTCGAGCCCGAGCTCGAATGGCTGCGCCTGCCCGGTGGCGACCTTCTGTTCCAGCAGGGAGAGATTGGCGAGTGCCTGTACGTCGTCGTCAACGGCCGCCTGCGCGTGCTGCGCGAGAGCCCGACCGCAAGCGACCTCGTGCTCGGCGAGATCGGTTACGGCGAGACAGTCGGGGAGATGGCCCTTCTGACCGGCGCGCGACGATCCGCCACGGTCCGAGCGGTCCGGGACACCGAACTGTTGCGGCTCTCCGAGGAGAGCTTCAACCGGCTTCTCTCGACGCACCCGCAGATGACGATGATGCTGGCTCGGCGGATCATCACGCGCTACCAGCACTCGATACAAAACTCCCAGATCACCGGCCTGGGAACGGTCGTCACGATCGCTCTCGTCGCGACGAGCCCTCAGACGCCGCTCGCGGGCGTGGCGCAGAGCCTGACTCGCGCGCTCGAGGCGATCGGGCCCGTCCTGCACCTGGACAGCGCGCGCCTGGACCGAGAGCTCGGCTCCGGCGCCTCGCAGATCCCCAAGGACCACTCGCGCAACCACGCGATCGTCTCGTGGTTGAACGAGCAGGAGTCCAAATACCGCTTCCTTCTCTACGAGGTGGACCCGGCGCCGTCCGCGTGGACCAGCCGGTGCATCCGGCAGGCCGACCGCGTGCTCCTCGTGGCGGACGCGGACGGCACGCCCGATCTCGGGCCGGTCGAGATCGCCATGTCGCGGCAGGGAGCGGACTTGACCCGCAAGGAGCTCATCTTCCTGCACGGCGCTCGCAGGGCGATCTATCCGGGAACGTCGCCGTGGCTCTCCGAGCGGCGCATCGACCGCATCCACCACGTCGTGGAAGATGGCCCGAAAGACTACGAGCGCATCGTGCGCTTCCTCACGGGACGGGCGACCGGTGTCGTCCTCGGCGGCGGGGGAGCGCGCTCTTTCGCGCAGATCGGGATGTTGAAGGCGCTCTCGGAAGCGGGCGTGACGATCGACCTCGTCGGCGGCACGAGCATGGGCGCGTTCCTGGGCGCGCAGGTCGCCATGGGGTGGGACACCGATCA
>DATNMZ010000314.1:0-10379 GCA_035602095.1 Thermoanaerobaculia bacterium | reverse complement strand
CCCGCCGTCGAACAGCGTCGCGAGAAGAGAGGGGCCGATGGACCAGAATCGGGCCGGCAGGGAGAACCAGTCCGACAGCCTCGTGCTCTCGTACCCACCGGTGGCGGCCAGGTGCAGCCGCGGGAAAAAACGCGCAGGGATCCTGCGAGTTCCTCCTATCCGGCCCCCTCTCCGGCGGGAGCGGGGCGCTGCGCGACGACCGGAGCGGGAGGGGACAAGCCCCTCCCCTACGGCACCGAGACCGGGACCGAAAATGCGAGCAGCGCCGGTCAGGCGCGAATCGGACTGGCCGCCTACAATGCCTTCGTGCCGGAAAAAGGGTCCGGTGTCTATAACGCGGTGGTCCTGGGAGCGGGAACCGCCGGGCTCGTCGCCGCCGCCGGCACCGCCGGGCTGGGGGGCCGCGTGGCTCTCGTCGAGCGGCATCGCATGGGCGGCGACTGCTTGAACACCGGATGCGTTCCGTCCAAGGCGCTTCTCTCCTCGGCGCGCGCCGCCGACGCGATCCGCCATGCCGACCGGCACGGGCTCGAACCGGGAGAACCGCGCTTCGACTTCTCCCGCGTGCTCGCGCACATGCGGGAACGGCGCGCCGCACTCGCCCCGAACGATTCGCAGGAGCGGCTCGAATCGCTCGGGGTGGACGTCTTCCGCGGACAGGCGCGATTCGTTTCACCTCACGAGGTCGTGGTCACCGGAGCCGGCGGAAACGAAGAGGCGCGGCTCTCCGGACGCAACTTCGTGATCGCCACCGGCTCGCGCCCGACCATCCCGCGCATCGAGGGCCTCGACGCCGTCCCGTACTACACGAACGAAACCGTCTTCGACGAGCTGTCCGGGAACCCGGGGCGCCTCGCGATTCTCGGCGGCGGGCCGATCGGGTGCGAGCTCGGCCAGGCTTTCGCGCGTCTGGGCGCGCGCGTCACGATCATCCAGACCGCGCCGCAGATCCTCGAGAAGGAGGACGCGGACGCGGCCGGGCTCGTGCGGCGCAGCCTCGAAGCGGACGGTGTCCGCATCCTCACGGGCGCCTCCGGCCGGCGGGTCTCGCGCGAGGCGGGCGCGCTCTCCATCGCCGTCGAGACGTCCGACGGCCGGACGGAGGCGCTCGACGCGGACGCGATCCTCGTCGCCGCCGGACGCACGCCCAACACCGCCGGCCTGGGCCTCGAAGCGGCGGGCGTGGCCTTCACGAAAAAAGGGGTCACGGTGGACGCGAACCTGCGCACGTCCCGGCCGCACATCTACGCGGCGGGCGACGTCGCCGGGGTCTGGAATTTCACCCACATGGCCGACTCCCAGGCGAGGACGATCGTGCGCAACATCCTCCTGCCGTGGTTGCCCGCGCGCGCCGAGGCGTCCGTCGTGCCGTGGTGCACCTACACCTCGCCGGAGGTGGCGCGGGTGGGATTGAACGAGGAGCAAGCGCGCCGTCGAAAGATCCCGTGCGACGTGATCACGCAGCCGATGAAGGACGTGGACCGGGCGGTCATCGAGGGCGAAGACGCGGGTTGGGCCAAAGTTCTCCTCGCGAAGGGGACGGACCGCATCCTGGGCGTGACTCTCGTGGCGGAGCGGGCGGGCGACCTCCTCCACGAGTTCGTGCTCGCGATGAAGGCGGGCGTCGGGCTCGCGACCGTCGCCGCCACGGTCCACGCCTATCCCACGCTCGCCGAGATCGCGAAGAAGGTGGCCGACCGGCAGCAGAAGTCGCGGCTGACGCCTTTCGCGCGGCGCGTGCTCGCCTGGCGCTACCGGCGCGCGCGGTCGGGCGCGTGAGCGCGGGGCGCCGGCGCGGGATCCCCTGGAAGTGGATCGCGTCGGGCGCCGCGGTCGCGGGCTTGCTCGTCGCGGCCCGCCTGCTGCCGCTCGCGGACTGGACGCGGCAGTTCCAGGCGTGGATCGCGGGGCTCGGGGCAGCCGGGGTCGCTCTCTTTGCCGGCGCGTACGTGGCGTCCACGCTCCTCCTGGGCCCCACGTGGCTTCTGACGATCGTCGCGGGGTTGACCTACGGGCTGTTGCCCGCCGTGGCGCTCGTCTCCGTCGTTTCAACGGCCGCCGCGGCCCTCGCGTTTCTGATCGCCCGCCACCTCGCCCGCGCGCGCGTCGAGAAGCTCGCAAGAGAGAACGCGACCTTCGCCGCGGTGGATCGCGCGGTCGCCCGGCAGGGATGGAAGATCGTGTTTCTCCTGAGGCTCTCCCCCCTCGTGCCCTACGCCGCCTCGAACTACTTCTATGGCGTGACGGCCATCCGCTTCTGGCCCTACGTCCTGGCGAGCTGGGTCGGAATGCTTCCGGTCACCGTGCTCTACGTGTCGCTCGGCGCCGCCGGCAAGGCGGCCATCGGCGGTACCCGGGAGCGCACGCCCTGGGAATGGGCGGCCCTCGGGGTCGGCGTCGCCGTCACCGTGGCCGTGACCGTCTGGGTGGCGAGGCTCGCGAAGAAAGAGCTGGCGAAGAGCCGCATCGAGGCCGCGAAGACGGGCTGACGGCCGGCAGCTTCAACCTCTCCCCCTCTTCGCCGCTTCGAGCGTCGCCAGGCTCGCGGAATCCCGCTGGAGGACGTTCTTCCCGTATCCCTTGCGCGTGATGAACTCGAAGTCGACCTGCTGGTACGGGATCCCCGCGGGGAGCAGCTCGCGCCGGAAGTGCCAGATCTCACGCCAGTTGGCGGCGGAATCGAGGACGCGCGTGCCGGGGCCCGACATCCGGTCGGCGATCGCCGCACGATCACCGGACGTGGTCCTGCCCGCGCCCTCGAGCGCCTGGTTGACGTCGTGGCGTCCGCTCGTCGTCAATCCCGCGGCGTCGGACGAATCCTCCCCCGTCCCGATGGGCCTTCGGCCGACGTACGTCGGCGGCCCGCAAAGCACGAATACCATCCCCCGGTCGGTCATCGCGCCCCGCGTTTCGTCCTGCTGGAGGTTCAAGTCCGCGAACGCCACGCGCCGCTCGAACTCCTGCCGGAACTCGTTGTCGGGAGTCTCGGGCTTGCGATCGCGCGCCGCCCAGAACTTCGTCACGAACTCCGACCGCGCGACCGGATCCTGGAGCAGCGCCCATTCCTGCTTCTCCTCGACCGTCAGGAGATACCGCACCGGTCCGTTCGCCCACTCGTCGTTGGGAGGGTCCGGAGGCGGAGGAGTCGTCAGGCGGAACTTCGCATACGACTGCGCAAAGGACGCCATTTCGGAGGGCGTCGTCTCGGCGCCGGACGGCAGGCTCCGTCGCGCGTCCTCGAAGGCCGCGACCGCCTTCTTCGGATACATCGACGCGTCGATCGTGGCGGCCGGCACGAAACCGAGGTACGCCTGGAACTGAGCCCGCGCCTCAGCCGTCCGGCCGAGCGCGGCGTCGCAGACGCCCCGGTAGAACGCGAGCGGCGGCTCGACTTGCCGGCGCTCGTTTTCGTGGCCGGGTTTGGCCGTCTCCGCGTCGAGCGAATCGAGGGTCTTCAAGGCGTTGTTGTAGGAAGCGGCCTTGACCTGTTGTTTCGCCCTCTGAAAGAGCTCGACGACCGTCTCCCCGGAAAGGGCGCCGGCCGCGAAGAAGGAGAAGAGAGCCGTGAGGAGGGAGACGAGGAGGGTCTTCGAAGCGGTCTTCATGGGAGACCTCCGGGAAAAATGCGCCGCCAATTCTAAGCCCTCCGCCCGCCGAGACTCTCGGCGCGGGCACGGCAAGAAGGGGCTTTCCGAGGCCATCCCGAGTCCCAACTCCGGCTACGATCGCGGTCGGGCTACGACGGAAATGCGAAATCCCGGCTCGAACGTCCCGGATCGGAGCACGAACGCGGAGACGCGGGCCGACGGCTCGCCGTCGCGCGCGCTCGCGGAGGCGCTGAAGAGAAGTGTCGCCGGTCAAGTTCGCTTCGACGCGGGCAGCCGCGCCCTCTACTCGACCGACGCCTCCAACTACCGCCACGTGCCGATCGGCGTCGTCGTCCCGCGGGACCGAAACGACGTGCTCGCGGCGCTCGAGGTCTGCCGGCAACACGGCGCGCCGGTCCTCGCCCGCGGGGCGGGAACGAGCCTCGCGGGGCAGTGCTGCAACGTCGCGGTCGTTCTCGACTGCTCGAAACACTTCCGCCGTCTGCTCGAAATCGATCCCGCGCGACGGATCGCCCGCGTCGAGCCCGGCGTCATCTTGGACGACCTGCGCCGCGAGACGGAGAAACACGGCCTGACGTTCGGGCCCGATCCGGCCAGCCACCGCTCCTGCACGATCGGCGGCATGATCGGCAACAACTCCTGCGGCGTGCACTCCGTGATGGCCGGGCGGACGGACGAGAACGTCGAGGCGCTCGAAGTGATGACCTCCGACGGCGTGAGCCTCCGTGTCGGGAAAACGAGCGAAGAGGAGCTCCGGCGCTTCGTCGCGGAGGATGGCCGCCGCGCGGAGATCTACCGCCGCCTCCTCGCGCTGCGCGACCGTCACGCGGGCGCGATCCGCGCGCGCTTTCCCGACATCCCGCGGCGCGTCTCCGGCTACAACCTGCCCGCCCTCCTCCCCGAGAACGGCTTCGACCTCGCGCGATCGCTCGTCGGATCGGAGGGCACCTGCGCGTTTCTCCTCGAGGCGACCCTGCGCCTGATCGCGAGCCCGCCCGGACGGTGCCTGCTCGTGCTCGGCTTCGAGGACGTGTACGCCGCCGCGGATCGGGTCCCGGAGATCCTGGAGCGCCGCCCCATCGGACTCGAAGGCCTCGACGACGGCCTCGTTGCCGCGGAGCGGCGGGCGGGACTCTTCCCGGAGATCCTCGAGCGGCTGCCGCCGGGGCGCGGCTGGCTGCTCGTCGAGTTCGGCGGAGAGACGCGCTCGGAGGCGGCGGCGCTCGCGCGAGCCGCCGCGGCGTCCCTGTCGGCGGGCCGCGGCGCGCCCTCGTGGAGCGTTCTCGAAGATCCGGCGGACCAGCGCCAGTTGTGGCGGGTTCGCGAGTCCGCCCTCGGCGCGACGTCGCACGCCCCCGGGGAGCCGCTGACGTGGGAGGGCTGGGAGGATTCGGCGGTCGCGCCCGAAAAGCTCGGCCGGTACCTGCGCGACCTCCGGGCGCTCTTGACCCGGCACGGCTACGGCGGACACTTCTACGGGCACTTCGGCCAGGGCTGCGTCCACACGCGCACGGACTTCGACCTGCGCTCGCCCGAGGGGATCCTTCGCTACCGCGCGTTCGTGCTCGAGGCCGCCGACCTCGTCGTCGCCTACGGCGGCTCGCTGTCGGGCGAGCACGGCGACGGCCAGTCGCGGGCGGAGCTGCTTCCGAAGATGTTCGGAGACGATCTGGTCGGCGCCTTCCGGGAATTCAAGGCGATCTGGGACCCCGACGGGCGGATGAACCCCGGCAAGGTCGTCGACGCCCGCCGGCTGGACTCCGATCTGCGGCTTACCGCGCGCGACGCCTCGAAATCCCCGCCGACGGTCTTCTCCTACGCGAGCGACGGAGGCGATTTCTCCCGCGCGGTCCTGCGGTGCGTCGGGGTCGGACTCTGCCGGCGAGAGAACGGCGGCACGATGTGCCCGAGCTATCGCGCCACGCGCGAGGAGGCCCACACGACCCGCGGCCGCGCGCGGCTCCTCTTCGAGATGCTCCGCGGCGAGACGATCACGGGCGGCTGGCGGGACGAGAGTGTCCGCGAGGCTCTCGACCTGTGCCTCTCCTGCAAGGGGTGCAAGGGAGAGTGCCCCACGGCGGTCGACATGGCGACCTACAAGGCGGAGTTCCTCCACCACTATTACCGGGGCCGTCTGCGCCCCCGCTCCGCCTACGCTCTCGGCCTCATCCACCGCTGGGCCCCGATCGGGGCTTCGCTCCCCGGCCTCGCGAACTTCTTCACGCAGACTCCCGGTCTTTCTTCCGCCGTGAAGCTCGCCGCGGGAATCTCGCCGCACCGCCAGATCCCTCGCTTCGCCCGGCAGCCGTTCCGGCGAGTCTTCCCATCGCCCGATTCCCCCCGCGACCGCCCGGTTCTCCTCTGGCCCGATACGTTCACCTGCTCCTTTCATCCCGAAACCGCGCGCTCGGCCGCCCGGGTCCTCGCCGCGGCCGGCTTCGACGTTCTCCTGCCGCCGCGGCGCCTCTGCTGCGGCCGGCCGCTCTACGACCACGGGATGCTCGACCTCGCGAAGAAGCTCCTGCGGAAGGTCCTCCGGACGCTGCGCGGCGAGATCCGGGCGGGGCTGCCGGTCGTCGTGCTCGAGCCCTCGTGCGCCGCGGTCTTCCAGGACGAGCTTCCGGGCCTTTTTCCGCAGGACGAGGATGCCCGGCTTCTTTCCGCGCAGACGGTCCTGTTCGCCGAGTTTCTCGGGCGGGAGGCCGCCGGCTGGGCGCCCCGCGGCGGCCGCCTGGGGGGAACCGCGCTCCTGCAGGGCCACTGCCACCAGACGGCGCTCGCGTCTCTGGAACCGGAGCGGGCGCTCTTGTCGCGGCTCGGGCTCGACGTGCGGGTCTTGGACGCCGGCTGTTGCGGCATGGCGGGCGCGTTCGGTTTCGAGGCGGATCACTACGACGTCTCGGTGGCCATCGCCCGCGACGCCCTGCTGCCCGCGCTCTCGGCGGAGCCGGAGGCGCTCGTCGTCGCGGACGGTTTCAGCTGCCGGGAGCAGATCCGCCAGCTCGCGGGACGGTCCGCTCTTCACGTGGCCGAGGTCGTGGATCGGGCCCTCGCGAGATCGGGAATCGGGAATCGCTGATAGCGGACGGCTCAGAACTGAGAACTGACAACTGACAACTGACAACTATCTCGTGGATTAGGATACCGACGCCCGTTGCGCGAGGAGGTGGAGCGGCGCTCGTTTCATGCAGATCTTCCATCGCAGCACGAATACGATCTCCCGCGTCTCCCTGTTCGGCGCTGTCTTCTTCATCGCCCTGCTCGGGTGGCTCTTCGACTCCTGCAACCGCTCGCCCTACGTCAGCCAGCAGAACGTCTCCCGCCCGCAACCGGTGCAGTTCTCCCACGCGCACCACGTCGGCGCGATCGGAATCGACTGCCGCTACTGCCACACCTCCGTCGAGAAGGCGGCGTTCGCCGGCATTCCTCCGACGAAGACCTGCATGAACTGCCACTCCCAGATCTGGGCGCAGAGCCCGTATCTCGAGCCCGTGCGGGAAAGCTACCGGACGGACCGGTCGATCGAATGGACGCGCGTGCACGATCTGCCCGACTTCGTCTACTTCAACCACGCCATCCACGTGAACAAGGGCGTCGGCTGCGAGACCTGTCACGGCCGCGTCGACCAGATGCCGCTCGTCCGGCAGGCTTCGCGGCTCCAGATGTCGTGGTGCCTCGAGTGCCACCGCCATCCGGAGCGGTCCCTTCGCCCGAAAGAAGAAGTGTTCACGATGGGATGGATCCCGCCCGAAGGCGTCGAGCAGGTCGCGCTCGGGCGGGAGCTCAAGCGGCGCTATCAGATCCGCGGCGAGCTCGTCCTGACCAGCTGCTCGACGTGCCACCGGTGAGATGTGAGCGAAGAGAAATGAGAAGAACGTCATGAAAGGCGGCCTCCCCACGCTTCCGACGCGGGCGGCGGGAACGACGCAACCCGACCCGCTCGACTTCCTCGCGCTCGCGCGGCGCAAGGCGGACGCGCGCGGCGGGCAGCCCTGGCGCAGCCTCGAGGAGCTCGCGGATGCCCCCGAGTTCGAGGCGATGATCCACCGCGAGTTCCCGGAGAAGACGGTGGAAGGCGTCGGCGTCGACCGGCGCGAGCTCTTTCAGTTTCTCGGGGCATCCTTCGCTCTCGCGGGGCTGACGGCGTGCACACGACAGCCGAAGGAGTCGATCGTCCCGTACGTCCGGCAGCCGGAGGAGCTCGTCCCCGGAAGGCCGCTCTACTTCGCGACCGCGGCGACGCTCGGCGGCTACGCGACGGGTCTCCTGATCGAGAGCCACGAAGGCCGGCCGACCAAGGCGGAGGGCAACCCGCTGCACCCGGGCAGTCTCGGAGCGACCGATGCGTTCGCGCAGGCGTCCCTCTACGCGCTCTACGACCCCGACCGGTCGAAGACGCTGCTCTACTTAGAAGAGATCCGCCCGTGGCCCGCTTTCCTCGGCAGCCTCCGCCTCGCGCTCGAAGCGGAGCGCGCCGGGAAAGGCGCCGGCCTGCGGATCCTGACGGAGACGGTGACTTCTCCCACGATGGTGGCGCAGATCCAGGCGATCCTCCGCGCGTTTCCCGACGCGCGATGGGTGCAGTGGGAGCCCGTGGGAAGGGACAACGCCCGCGCCGGAGCCGTGCTCGCCTTCGGGGAGCCCGTCGAGCCGCTCTACCGGTTCGACCGGGCCGACGTCGTCCTCTCGCTCGACGCCGATTTTCTCGCGTGCGGGCCGGGCGGCGTCCGCTTCGCCCGGGACTTTGCGTCCCGACGCGTCGTGTCGGGTCCGGAGACGACGCCGAACTTGAACCGCCTCTGGTGCGTCGAGAGCACGCCCGGCAACACCGGCGCGCGGGCGGATCACCGCATCCCGCTGCGCGCGGGAGACGTCGAAGAGTTCGCGCGGCGCGTCGCGGCCGCGCTCGGCGCAGGAAGCCCGGCGGCGGCAGGGAACCCGGCGGACGCGCCAGGACCGGGAGTTCCGCCGGACTTCTTCTCGGCGCTCGTCGCGGATCTGAAGGCGCACCGCGGCACGAGCCTCGTTCTCGCGGGCGAGCACCAGCCGGCAGAGGTGCACGCGATCGCGCACGCCATCAACGCGGCCCTGGGAAATCCGGGATCGACCGTCGAGTACGCCGCCCCCGCGGAGGCCGCGCCGGGCGGACAGCTCGATGCCCTGCGCGCCCTGACCGCCGAAATGGACTCCGGCAAGGTCCGCCTGCTCGTGATCCTCTCCGGCAACCCCGCCTTCACCGCGCCGGCGGATCTCAAATTCGCGGAGCGCCTCCAGAAGGTCCCGCTCCGCGCGCACCTCTCGGCCGCGGTGGACGAGACGTCGGCGCTCTGCCAGTGGCACATTCCCGAGGCGCATTTCCTGGAGATCTGGAGCGACGCCCGGGCGCTCGACGGGACCGCCTCGATCGTCCAGCCGCTCATCGCGCCGCTCTACGGCGGTAAGTCCGCGCACGAGGTGCTCGCCGCGCTGTCGGACCAGCCCGAACGCTCCGCCTACGACATCGTGCGGGAGACGTGGCGGCCAGTGCTCGGAGCCGACTTCGAAACGGCGTGGCGCCGCGCGCTCCACGACGGCGTCATCGGCAATACCGCGTCGCCCGCCCGGCGCGTGGCCGCGCGGGGGATCCTGCCTCCGCGGGCGTCTTCGCCTGTCTCCGCCGCTCCCGGCGCCCTCGAGCTCAACTTCCGGCCCGATCCGACCATCCACGACGGCCGGTTCGCGAACAACGGCTGGCTCCAGGAGCTCCCGAAACCGATCACGAAGCTGACCTGGGACAACGCCGCCATCCTGTCGGTCGCGACCGCGGCCCGCCTCGGGCTCTTCAAGGAAGACGTCGTGCGCCTGACGCTTGCCGGCCGCTCGGTGCTGGCTCCCGTCTGGATCGAGCCCGGGCACCCGGACGACTCCGTCACGGCCTTCTTCGGGTACGGCCGCACGCGCGCCGGGCGGTTCGGGTCGGGCGCGGGCTTCAACGCCTACGCGCTGCGCTCCTCCGACGCGCCCTGGATCGCGCGCGGCGTCGAGATCGCGAAGACGGGCGCAACGCACCCGCTCGCCTGCACGCAGATGCACCAGAACATGGAGGGCCGAGACTTAGCGCGCGCGGCGACCGCCGAAGAGTACCGCCGCGATCCCGGGTTCGTTCACCGCCTCACGCAGGCGCCGAAACCGGAGGAGTCGCTCTACGCGGATTATCCGTCAGACACCTACGCCTGGGGGATGGGGATCGACCTCAACCAGTGTGTCGGCTGCAACGCCTGCGTCGTCGCGTGCCAGGCGGAGAACAACATTCCCGTCGTCGGCAAGGACCAGGTACGGCGCGGCCGCGAGATGCACTGGCTCCGGATCGACCACTACTACGGCGGGGAGGTCGCGAACCCGCAGCACTTCTTCCAGCCCGTTCCCTGCATGCACTGCGAGAAGGCCCCGTGCGAGCTCGTCTGCCCCGTCGCGGCGACGGTGCACAGCGCCGAGGGGTTGAACGACATGATCTACAACCGCTGCGTCGGCACGCGGTACTGCTCGAACAACTGCCCCTACAAGGTGCGGCGGTTCAACTTCTACCATTTCTCGACGCAGTTCCGGGCCCCGAGCATGAAGATGCTCGCCAACCCGGACGTGACGGTGCGCTGGCGGGGCGTGATGGAGAAGTGCACATACTGCGTCCAGCGGATCAACGGGGCGAAGATCGACTCGGAGATCGCCGGACGGCGGGTAAGAGACGGCGACATCACCACGGCTTGCGCGCAGGCCTGCCCCGCGAACGCCATC
>DATNMZ010000313.1:0-4783 GCA_035602095.1 Thermoanaerobaculia bacterium | reverse complement strand
GCAGCGGCGACGCGCCCGCCGTGTCCGTGTACTTCGTGAGGCCCTTCTCGATCGCCGCGATCCCCGCGCGCGCGACGAAATCCGGCGTCGGGAAGTCCGGCTCGCCGAGGCCGAAGTCCACCACGTCGACTCCCGATGCGGCGAGCGCCTTGGCGGCCTTTCCCACCGCGGCCGTGGAAGAAGGGCAGAGCTGTTCGACCCGCCGGGACAGACGCAGCGGACTCAACCTCGGGCCTTCCAGGCCCGCCGGAAGGCGGCGAAGGCGAGCAGCTTCTTCCTTCCCGTCAGGACGAGCGCGATCTCGATCACGATCCACGCACCGTACACAAAGAGCATTTCGTGCCGGAGCGACGGCACGGCGAACTGGACCGCCCAGAGCGCAAACAGGCCGACGGCCTCATACGCCTCGAAGCTCATGGAGGCCAGAAAAAGCCATCCGAGAAAGGCCTGAACGATCGTCAGCAGGATCTCGCTTCGTTGGAAGTCGTCGAAGGGAAGCGGCTCGAGCGAGCCATGGCTCCAGCAGTAGATCACCGCGAGCAGCGCGGAGAGAATCCCCCACTGGTTGATGTTCGAGGACACCATGTTGACGAGCGCGACCGGAGCGCGGGTGATCCGCCGCGCCCAGGCAAACGCGGAGGTCTTTTCGGGAAACTCCGAGAGAAATGGCGCCACCCATTGGATGAAGACGAATTGCGACATTCCGAGGCTCGTCGCGAGCCCCATCATCGATGCGAGAAAGGGTTCGGCGACGAAGAAAATGACCACCCCTCCGCCGACGAGAAGCGCGCCGACGGCCGCCCACCGCTTCCCGCCCGTAAACGACAGCGCCCATCGGGAGACGCGCGGGATCTCGTCGTCCTGCTCGATGCACTCCTCGCGCGGCGGCATCCGGAGCAGCACCCAGAGATACACGCCGTAGGTCGCCGCCAGGATCGCCGCGTCGACGAGCGACAGGCTCCCCTTCGCCCAGACAACGCAGAAGTATGCGAGAGGGGGGAGGAGGCCGAGCACCTCGACGGCATGGTCGTCCCCGAGGGTGATGCGGCCGAGCGGAGTCTTGCGCCGCCGCTTCGAGTAGAACGCCGCGACGGCATAGATCATCGGCCAGCCGAGGCCGGTCAGCAGCCGCAGGCTGCCCGTGAAGTTCGCGATGGCCAGGTGGACCATGTCCGGGTTCTTGCCGGCTTTCCAGGCGATGACCGCCTCGACGGCGAATTCCGGAAACGTCTGGACCAGCGCGAGCACCGCGAGAGCCAGTCCCTGCGACATCAGGAATTCCGCCGCCTCGGCGCCCCACGCAACCAGGAACGCGGACGCAATCATCGCGGGAAAAGTCCAGACAGCCGAGAGCGGGGATCCGGGAGTGGCGGTCTCGAGGTCCGCGGCGAACAAGAGCCTTTCGCGCCAGGACCTCATCGGGGCGGGTTATAGCATGAGCCTCATGGCCGGAATCGAATCGCCGTCGAACCCGGTCATCCGCGACATCTCCCGCGCGATCGACGCCCGGACGCATTTCCTCCTCGAGGGCGAGAAGCCGATCCTGGAAGCCGTCGCCGCTGGAATACCGCTGGAGCACCTGCTGCACGACTCGAGCGTGCGCCCGGGCCGCCTCGCCGCGCTCTCCGCCGCGCGGCCGAGGCTCGTCTCGCGCGCCGTTCTCGAGAGGCTCGCCGAATCGCGGACGCCGCAGCACCTTCTCGCCGTCCTGCGAAGGCGCGACGTGCCGGTCGCGGAAATCCTCGGACGCACCGGCGCCGTCGTGTTCCTGTTCGGCGTGCAGGATCCCGGCAACCTGGGCGCCATCGTCCGCGTCGCGGAAGCCGCGGGGTCCGCCGGCGTCCTCGCGGCGCCCGGCTCCGCGGATTTCTTTCACTCCCGCGCGGTCCGGGCGAGCGCCGGAAGCGTCCTGCGGATTCCCGTCTCCGGGAGGGTGTCGTTCGAGCCGTTCGCCGCCGACGCCCGGGAAGCGGGGCGCCGGATTGCGGGCGCCGTGGCGGCAGGAGGCGAAAACCCGTTCGAATCTCCCCTGGATCCGGGCGGCGTTCTCGTCATCGGCGCGGAGGGGACCGGTCTTCCCGCGGGCGCCTATCGCTATCTCGACCGGCGGTTGACAATTCCCATGCGGGAGCCCGTCGATTCGTTGAACGCCGCGGTCGCGGCGGCCCTTCTGCTCTACTCGTCCCGTTGGATCCGACGGGAACCGACCTCGGCTTAGGCTCCCGGTCACCCGATCAACCGCTCGCCGATCTCTATTCCTTTTCTTCGGCGAACACTTCCGCCTGGAATCTCCAGAGCCGGGCCGACGAATCCTCCCAGGCGTCGGGCGGCAGACCCGCCTTGCGCGAAAGCTCTTCGAGGAATCGCCTGCGGTCGAAGCCAAACTCCGTCGCGACCTGGGGAAGAAGCAGACCGCTTCGGCCTCGCGCCTCCAGGATGAGGCCGTCGCGTCCGATCTCGATCTCTTCCGGGTCCGCGACCGGCTCCGGGGGCGACAGGACGGAGATCTCGATCTCCAGAAACGGAAGCTCGGAAGCGTCGAGCGACGGGAAGCGGTGATCTTCGAAAGCCGCCCGCAGCGCGAACTGCGGGACCGTGCGGGCGAGGTCCCCTTCCGGCGCGAGAGTCCCGATGCAGCCCCGGAGATCGCCACTCTCCCGCAAGGTGACGAAGAGCGCGCGTGGGCCGCCGAACGCTTCGGCGCGGTCCGAGGCGAGCCGTGGGAGAGGCTCTCCCCGGAAGTGGGCCTCGAGGCTGCGGCGGGCGAGCGAAAGGAGGTCGCGCCGGGCTTGCGCGGAGAGAGTCGGGGCGCTCATGGCCGGGAAGGAACGGGAAGCGTTCGGAGGAAAGTCCCGATGGCGGACTCGAGCTCGATCAGTTTTCCTTCGAAGAAGTGATCCGCTCCCGGGACCTCGACGATGTGTCCCGAATCGGCGACGAACGCGCGCAGCAGGGACGGGGGGCCGTACGTGTCCTTCTCGCCGACGACGAAGAGCGCGGGAATCTCGGGCCGCGGAGTGCCCGCCGCGGAGTCCGTCGCGACGGGAAGTCCGACCCCGACGAACGCGACGACCCGGGAATCCCCGTGAGCCGCGCGGAGAGCCGCCGCGGCTCCGAAGGAGAATCCGCCGGCGAGAAGCGGGAGGCCGGCCCGGCGCTCGGTCTCGTCGAGGGCCGCCCGAACGTCGTCCGTCTCTCCCCGGCCGGCGTCGTGCGCTCCCTCCGAGAGACCGACGCCGCGAAAGTTGAACCGAAGGGTCCCCCAGCCCGCCTCGACGAGGGCCTTCGTCGCTCGGAAGACGACCTTGTTGTGGAGCGTCCCTCCGTGAAGCGGATGCGGATGGGCGAAAACCGCGCCGCCCCGGCGCGGCGGCGGCGCGTCTTTCCAGAGACCCTCGAGACGGCCGGCGGGGCCCGGAAAGGTGACCGGCTCCAACCGCGCGGTCACGCGAGAATCCCCCTCCGTTGGAGAAACCGCGCGTTCGTCATATTCTTCCCGCCTCGCGCCCGCGGTCCGGCGGCGGAGAGCCAGGAATCCAATCGCATGCACAAGATCGTACACGTCGTCGGCACGGGAACGATCGGCGAGCCGCTGATCGGTCTTTTCGCGGACTTCAAGAAGTACCTCGGCATCGATGAGATCACTTTTCACAAACGCACTCCGATGACCACGGAACGCGCGAAGGTGAACCACCTCCTGCAGCGAGGCGCGAAGCTCGCCGTGGACGCGGACAAAGTGGCGGATTTCGAGGCCCTCGGGCACAAGGTCGACCACGAAGCGACGGAGGCGCTCGAGCGGGCCACCGTCGTCATCGACTGCACGCCGGCGGGCAACGAGAACAAGAAGGTGTACGAGAAGCTCTCCGGGCCGCGCGGTTTTCTCGCCCAGGGGAGCGAGTTCGGGTTCGGAAAGCCCTACGCGATGGGCATCAACGACGAGGCGCTCGTCGCCGGAGACGACCGCTTCATCCAGATCGTGTCCTGCAACACCCACAACATCGCGGCCCTCGTCAAGACGCTCTCCGAGCAGGACGATCACCGTTCCGGGCTCGAGAAAGGCCGCTTCGTCTGCATGCGGCGCGCAAACGACGTCTCGCAGGATTCGAGCTTCTCCCCGGCGCCGGCCGCCGGAAAGCACGACGACCCGCAGTTCGGCACACACCACGCCCGGGACGCCTCCCGCCTTCTCGAGACGATCGGCTGGAAGACGCGGCTCTTTTCGTCCGCGATGAAGCTGAACACGCAGTACATGCACTCTCTCTGGTTCGACCTCGAGCTCACGCACCCGATGACGAAGGAGCGCGCTCTGGAGCGCCTCCGCGCCAACAAACGGATCGCCATCACCGAGAAGCGCTCGTCCAACCAGATCTTCTCGTTCGGGCGGGACCACGGGTATTACGGCCGGATCCTCTCCCAGGCAGTGGTCGCCGCGCCGACGCTGACGGTCAGTGGGGACCGGGAGCTCGTCGGCTTCTGCTTCACGCCGCAGGATGGCAATTCGCTCGCCTCTTCGATCGCTGCGGCGCTGTGGCTGATGGAGCCCGGTTACGACCGCCAGGAACGGATGGGAGTGCTCGACCGGTTCTTCTTCCGGGAGATCTAGCGGCCGGCGGACGGCTGACAGCGGAGAGCCCACCTCCGCTACACTCCCCCCCTCATGGATTGGGTCACCTGCGAAGGGTGCGGCTTTACACAGATCCCGACGGAGAAGTGCCTGCGGTGCCATCGCCCCCTCGAGCGGCCGCCGGATGCGGGAGCCGGCGCGGCCGTGGCCGCCCTGCCG
>DATNMZ010000312.1:0-2031 GCA_035602095.1 Thermoanaerobaculia bacterium | reverse complement strand
CGCTCGCGGAGATTTATGGCCGCGCCGGACGAGCCGGGGACGCGGCGGCCCTGCTCGAGCGCCTCGGGTTCGGCGCCGCTCCGCCGCCGTCCCCACCGCCGGCGAGCACGATCCAGATTCCGTTCGACGAGTTCGATCTCGAGCGCGAGGCGCCGGTCCGTCCCCCCGATCTTCCCGAAGGCCCCCGCGCCGAGGCGGCCAGCTCCGCGCGTCCCGACGAGGCGCCGCCCGAGGTGAGTCCGGAGCCAGCGCGGGAGGAAGCCGTCCCCCATCGGCACGCGACTCCATTCGAGCCGGCCGCCCCCATGGACTCCGACTTCGTCTCGTACGAGGAGCTCGGGTCTCTGCTCGAGGAAGAGATGCACCGGGCCGGAGACGCGCTTCCCGCGCCGCCATCGAAGCCCGCCGCCGTCGTCGAAGATCAGAATCTGTTTGCCGACGAGCAGCAGTTCTTCAATCTGGCCGAGGAGCTCGAAAAAGAGCTGGCGGACGATGCACCCCCTCCGTCGGCGCCCGTGATGGCGGGACCGGAAGGAGAGGCGTCCCTCGAGGAGATCTTCCGGGAGTTCAAGAGGGGCGTCGAACAGCAGCTTTCCGCAGAGGACTACGAGACGCACTTCAACCTCGGGATCGCCTACAAGGAGATGGGTCTCGTGGACGAGGCGATCGGAGAGTTTCAGCTTGCGAGCAAGGATCCGGCGCGCGCGGTCGAATGTTGCAGCATGCTCGGACTCTGCTTCCTGGAAAAAGGGATGCCGCAGCTCGCGATCAAGTGGTACCGCAAGGGATTGGAGGCCGGGGACATCGAAGAGAGTGTGACGGTCGGGCTTCTCTACGATCTCGGCTGCGTCTACCAATCGACGGGAGACGTCGATCTCGCCTACCGCACCTTTCTCGAAGTGTACGGACTGAACACGAATTACCGCGACGTCGTTCACCGCGTCAAAGACCTCCAAGAGGTCCGGGGAACTTGAGCGGCGCCGGCGAGCGCAGGCGCCGCGGACGCGTTCGGGCGCCACGACATGGCCGCCGCCGATAGCGCGCACGGCTCCCCGCCCCTTCTCGCCGTTTCCGACCTCCGCGTCGAGGTGCCCGCCGACGGCGCTCTTCGTCCGGCGGTGGACGGGGTCTCCTTCACGATCGAGCCCGGCGAGTGCCTGGCCGTGGTCGGGGAGAGCGGCTGCGGCAAGACGATGGTGGGCCGGGCGCTGCTCGACCTGCTTCCGGAAGGCGCGCGCCGCTCCGGATCTCTCCTGTTCCGCGGTCGGGACCTGGCGGCGCTGTCGGACCGCGAATGGTCGGGAGTTCGCGGCCGCCAGATCGCGCTCGTCTTTCAGGAGCCCGCGGCCGCCCTCGACCCCGTTCGCACCGTCGGGTCTCAGATCGCGGAGGCTCTCCGGCGGGCCGGCTCCGTGGACCGCTCGGGGATCCGGCAGCGGGCCCGGGAGCTCCTCGAGGAAGTCGCGTTCGCGGACCCGGAACGGGGACTCTCGGAGTACGCGCACCGCCTCTCGGGCGGGCAGAGGCAGCGCGCCTTCCTGGCGATCGCGCTCGCCGGAGGCCCGGCCCTCCTCGTCGCGGACGAACCGACGGCCTCCCTCGACGCGACCGTCGCGGCGGACGTGCTCGACCTCCTCGACGACCTGCGCCGCGAACGGCGCCTCGCCGTCCTGCTGATCACGCACGACCTCGCCTCGGCGGCGCGCCGCGCCGACCGCGCCCTGATCCTGTACGCGGGGCGCGTCGTCGAAACCGGAGCGGCGCGCTCGGTGCTCGTCGAGCCGCGCCATCCTTACACGCGCGCCCTTCTCGCCTGCGTCCCCCGCTTTTCTTTGCCGGCCACCCCGGGCGGGCGCCTCCCGGCGATCGAGGGCACCCTGCCGGACCTCGCGTTCCGGCCGCGGGGCAGTTGTGCGTTCGCTCCGCGCTGCCCGGACCGCTTCGACCCGTGCGCGCGCGAGGAGCCGGAGCTGCTGCCGGCGGGAAGAGGCCTCGCGCGGTGCTTCCTCTTCGATCCCCTCGAGCGGCGGG
>DATNMZ010000311.1:0-3881 GCA_035602095.1 Thermoanaerobaculia bacterium | reverse complement strand
GAAAGCGGGCAGCAGTCGGTTTTCTCGTCGAAGGGCTCGACGGGTGGCACGTTCACCGTCGACGGCGTGAACCTGACCGACATGTCGGCTCTAGGTTCCTCCGCCGGCTACTACGACTTCGACTCCTTCCAGGAGATGCAGGTCGTCACGGGCGGCAGCGACCCGTCGCTGGCCGGCTCGGGCGCGCACCTGAACATGATCACCAAGCGCGGCTCCAACGACGTGCACGGCAGCGCGCGTGTCTATGCGGTCGATCACCACTTCCAGTCCCAGAACCTGCCGGCCGAAGCGAAGACCCAGGCCGCTCCGCTCGGCGCGGGCAACCACATCGACGGCGTTCAGGACTACGGCGCGGAGGCGGGAGGCCCCATCTGGCGCGACCATCTCTGGCTGTGGGGCTCCTACGGACGCGACCAGATCAATCTGGTGACGGCCGGCGCCATAATTTCGGGCGGGGGAGTTCTGGACAAGACGACGCTCGAGGACACCAACCTCAAGTTGAATGTGCAGATCGTTCCAGAGAACTCCGCCGAGATCTGGTACCTGAGAAGCGACAAGCAGAAGCAGGGCCGCAACGCAGGACCAACCCACCCGCAGCCGACCACGTGGGACCAGATCCTTCCGCAGAACACGTGGAAGCTGCAGGACTCGCATGTCTTCTCCTCCAACCTCTTCGCGTCGGCTTCTTACAGCGGACAGAACGGAAACTTCGTTCTGGCGCCGGAGGGGGGACTGGTCACCCAGACGTTTCTCGACGCGGACGCCAACTGGCACAACACATACGAGTTCTATTCCGCGCCGAGGCCACAGCGCCAGGTCAAGGCGGACGCCTCCGTCTTCTTCAACACCGGATCGCTGGGGCATGAGTTGAAGGCCGGGTTCAGCTATCTGAAGGCCGGCGTTCACTCCACCTCGATCTGGCCGGGCGACGGCTCCGGTGGCCTCGCCGCGCAGACGTACGGCGACCTCTCCGACTGCGGCGGTCCGTGCGCCGTGATCACCCGCCAGAGCTCTTTCTCGGCATCGGCGAAGTATTACGGCGCCTTCATCGGGGACACGATGACGGCCGGGAACCTGACCGTGAACCTCGGAGTGCGGTACGACAGGCAGTCCGGCGAGAACCTCCCGGCTTCCGTTCCAGCCAACCCCACGTTTCCGAACATCCTGCCGGTTCTGACCTATCCGGGCGGCGCCACCGCATTCACCTGGAAGAACTTCGAGCCACGCTTCGGCATTACTTACGCGCTCGGCGCCAACCGCGCGACCATCTTCAAGGGGAGCTACGCGCGATACGCGGAAGCGCTCGGCACGGGAACCGTCGGCATCCCGAATCCACTGAATACCGCGGCATATGCCTACTACACCTGGCACGACGGGACCGGCTGCGCCGCGGCGAGGTTGGACAACCTCGTGCAGCCCTGTGAGGTCGACACGAGCCCGGCCGGCTTCCAGGGCTCTCGGGGCTACAATCCGGCGAATCCCGGCGTGGCGAGCGCCACGCCCAGCACCATCGATAGCAATCTCAAGGCCCCGACGACGGACGAGGTCATCCTCGGCTTGGACCACGAGTTACTGCCGGGCTTCGCGGTGGGACTCAACTACACGTACCGTAAGTTCAAGGACCTGCTGTTCGACTACAGCGGCGCCCACGACGGAAAGGGGCACATCTACGATCCGACCACGGGCCGCGTCCTGACGGTCAATGACTTCGAGCTGGCGAGAACCCTTACGGGGACGCTTCCCGACGGAACGCCGTTCAGCGCGCCGGTGTATCAGATCAAGCCCTCGGTGCTCGCCGCGCTCGGTGGGACCCCGGCTGGCAGGTTCGTACACAACCGCTCGGACTTCAACGAGACCTATAACGGCGTCGAGCTGACGATGACCAAGCGCCTGGCCAACAAGTGGATGATGCGGGGTAGCTTCGTCTACAACGTCAACAAGCAGCATGGCGGCAACGCCGGCTGCATCGATCCGACCAATGTTTTGAGCGCCTCGTCGGCCGGCGCTGCCGACTGCGCCAATGGCGACTACGTGGCCGTCCAGTCCACCGGCAGCGGCAGCAAGGGCAGCGTCTTCTTGAACTCCAAGTGGCAGTTCAACGTCGTCGGCATGTACCAGCTTCCTCTCGGGTTCAACGTGGCCGCGAACGTCTACGGCCGCCAGGGCTATCCGATCCTCTATTTCCAAAGAGTCGCCGGGCTCTCGGACGGCATCTCCCGGGACGTCGTCGTCGTCCCCGCGGACAGTTTCCGGTATAAGAACGTCTACGAGTTCGACCTGAGAGGTGAGAAGGTCGTCAACATCTCGCAGACTGCGACACTGACGCTCTCGGTGGACGTCTTCAACCTCACCAACGAGAACACGGTGCTCCAGAGAAACAACCGCCTGGCCCAGGGCACCACGAACACGATCCGTGATATCCAGAGTCCGCGAATCCTGCGCTTCGGCGCCCGGGTCGCCTTCTAACGCTTCGGTTGCTCCTTTCGAAACCGCCGGGAATGATTTTCCCGGCGGTTTTTTTTTGAGGACGGCAATGTTTCCCGGCTCTCGCCTAGTCCGGGCGCTTCTTCTGGCCCTGGCCGGCGCCGCGGTCTTGCTCGCGGTCCGGTGCGGCAGGGGCGGCGGCGGCCCGCGGACGCCCGCGTGGCCCAGGAGCCCGGATGTCCTCCTCGTCACCATCGACACGCTTCGTGCGGACGCCCTGGGCTTTGCGGGCAACCGGCGCGTCGAGACGCCGACGCTCGATCGTCTGGCCTCGCAGGGGCTCGTCTTTGCCAACGCCCACGCGCACAATGTCGTGACGCTCCCCTCGCACGTCAACATCCTGACAGGGCTCTATCCGTACCAGCACGGGGTGCGGGACAACTCCGGCTTTCGCGTCGACCCAAAGACGCCGATGCTCGCGACCTGGCTGAAGGAGCGGGGATATGCCACGGGAGCGTTCGTCGGCGCTTTCCCGCTCGACTCCCGCTTCGGTCTCGCGCGCGGCTTCGATACTTACGACGACCGGTATCCCAAGGGGAGAGCGGCGCTCGACTTCAAGATGCCGGAGCGCCCGGCGGGTGAGGTGATCGCCGCCGCGCGGAAGTGGTACGCGGAAAACACGGGGCAACCGCGTTTTCTGTGGGTCCATCTCTATGACTGCCACGCGCCGTACCGGCCGCCGGCGCCTCTGGACGAGCGGTATCGGGACAACCCCTACCTCGGGGAGGTCGCGGCCGTCGACGCGGCGTTGAAATCGCTGCTCGATCCCTTTCTCGCGGGGCAGGCGCCGCCGACGCTCATCGTCCTCACTGCGGACCATGGCGAGGCGCTCGGAGACCACGAGGAGCTGACCCATGGCCTCTTCGCCTACGAGGCGACTCTGCACGTGCCGTTGCTCCTCTGGATGCGTGGCGTGATCGCGCCCGGGAAGAGCTCCGCATTCGCGCGGCACGTCGACCTCGCGCCGACGATCCTCGCGGCGGCGGGCGTCGAGAAGCCGGCGAATCTTCCAGGCTCCTCACTCCTGAAGGACCGTCCCGCGTCGGTCTCGACCTACTTCGAGGCCTTCTCGACCAGCTACAACCGCGGGTGGGCGCCGCTGCGCGGAGTGCTCGCCGGCGGTTTCAAGTTCATCGACCTGCCCCGGCCCGAACTGTATGACCTCGCCTCGGACCCGGCAGAGACACGGAACCTGATCGACGCCGAGAGAGACCGTGCGCGCCGTCTCCGCGCGGAGCTTCCCGCGGAGTCAGAGTTCGGCGCGACCTCGCGCGGGGCCGTCTCCCCGGAGGAGGTCGCGCGGCTCAAGAGCCTCGGATATCTGTCCGGCAGCGGGACGCGGAAACAGCGTTACACCGCCGAGGACGATCCGAAGAATCTCGTGAATGTGGATCGCC
>DATNMZ010000310.1:0-9390 GCA_035602095.1 Thermoanaerobaculia bacterium | reverse complement strand
ATCCGGAAGCCAAAACGGAGGTCCTGGACCCGACGTTCGAGCCACAAGCCGCCCCACATCTCCCGCGTGATCTCCTTCACGAGGCCCAGGTTGCCGAATTCGCGGCGAGCGCTGGCGGCCGCCTCTTCCGGCGATTCGCCTCGCGCGATGCGGTCGGCCTCGGCCATGCGGAGATGGGCGTGAAGCTCCTCGTCGAGCTCGTCGTCGCGGCGCGCGGGGCGCCACGGGATCCAGAACGGGAGCTTCATGATTCGCGCTCCGTCGGGCGAGTCAGGATGCCCGCGATGGCGCCGGCGAGCAGCTCCCATTTCGAGCGCTCGGAGGTCAACTTCTTGCGGCCTTCCGCCGTCAACCGATAGACGCGCACGCGTTGATTGTTCTCGGACAGCTCCCACTCGGCGGTGATCGCACCGCGACGCTTGAGGCGGTGCAAGGCGGGGTAGAGCGAGCCGGTGTCGACCTGCAGGACGTCGCGCGAGCCTGCGCGGATCATCTGCGCGATGCCATACCCATGGCTCGGACCCCAGCGAAGGGTCTGCAGAATCAGGAGATCGAGGGTGCCTTGAAGTAGTTCGATCCGCGGGACCGGGAGATCCTTCTTCATCGGCCACCCCCTGTGCATGTAGGCGTCCTACAGCCTGAGGGTGTAGGATATCTACAGGGTTGGCGCTCTGTCAATGGCGTCCCTTCGCATTCAGGAAAAACGCGCAGGTTAGAGGGCGGAGTGCACCGGGGTCGCGTCCGGGAGCCCGGGACGCCGCCTGAAACTTCCACACGCGGCTTGCGTAAGTTCCCCTTGACAATCGACAGGAGCCGGTCGCACGGCACGGATCCCGATCAGCCGGTCGATCACTTCCGCACCCTCGAGCAGGCCCGCAGCAACGATCTGGCCTCGCCGCGCCTGACGGCCACCCTCCTCGGCCTCTTCGCTCTGCTCGCAATGGCGATCACCGCGACGGGCATGCGCCAGGAAATGACTCTGGTTGGGATCGGACTCGCCATCGGCCTCGCGGCGGCGCTCCTGTTCGCGAGGCTCCTCTCCGGGCTCCTCTTCGGAGTTGGACCGACGGATCCTCTGACGTTTGCGGCCGTTGCCGTCGTCCTCTCGGCCGTGGCCGCCGCGGCGTGCTTCCTGCCGGCCCGGCGGGCCACGGCGGCGGACCCGATGCACGCGCTGCGGAGCAGCTGAGGAATCGACGACAACCGCACGTAAGTCCTGCCCCCGCAACCAAACACCCAAAGCGCCCGGATGACCCTCCGGGCATTGCTATTTCTGGACCGGCTTCGCCGGGCCGGCGGGGCGCGATACCATTCGTGCAGGCGACATCGGAGAACGGGTCGCAAATTCCGAGGATCCCATGAGCGTCGACGAAAAAAAGGGCGACGGCGAGCTGACGAAGCTCTTCTGGTGGCCGTGCCCCACCTGCCGCCTGTGGCACCAGACCCGCGTGGGGACGGAGCGGCTGCAGGCAGACGTCATCGAAGTCCGCTGTCCGGTGAACGGACGGATGTTCGAGCGGCCCGTCACGCGCAAGCGGCCCGCCGGGGAGCCGTGGACGGCTCCGCACCGCTCGAGCGTATTGCGGAGGCTCTTTCGCCGGTTCCTGCCGTCCCGCTGACTCCGAGGATCGGCGAGTATTTTTTCTGGCTTCGAGACCCCCTCGCGCGCACTAGAATCGCCCGGAAGAAACGTTCATCAAGGAGGAGCTCATGAAGATTCGCACTGGAGTCACGGGTTTGATACTGGCGGGACTCGCCGCGGCTTCTCTCGCCGCCCAGAAGCCGGCCGACAAGCCAGCGGACAAGCCGGCCGACAAGCCCAAGGCCGCCGCGGCGGCCGCGCCCGACGAGAAGGCGCAGATGGAAGCGATGGTGAAGGCGGGCACCCCGGGAGACCAGCACAAGAAACTCGAGCATTTTGTCGGCACGTGGGACGCGAAGGTGAAGATGTGGAACAAGCCGGGCGACCCGCCGACGGAGTCCGCCGGCACGTCGGAATCCAAGTCGGTTCTGGGAGGCAGGTTCGTGGAGGAGCATTTCGAGGGGACCTTCATGGGTCAGCCGTTCTCGGGGATGGGGATCACGGGTTACGACAACGTGAAAAAGAAGTACGTCGCCACCTGGGCGGACACGATGAGCACGGGCGTCATGGTGAGCACGGGCACGGCGGACAAGGGCGGCAAGTCGATGGCGTTCACGGCTTCGATGCCCGACCCGATGACCGGTAAGATGACGCCGATGAAAGAGAAGCTGACGATCGTCGATGATGATCACCACACATTCGAGATGTGGATGCCAGGTCCCGACGGCAAGTTATTCAGGATGATGGAGATAACTTACGCCCGCAAGAAGTAGGATCCCGGCGGCCGGGCCGTAATCCGGCTTTTTCGATTGCAGGGTTTCCCCGAGGAGGTTCCCGACGCCCAAGAAGGCCTCGACCGTCCGGACGCGTCAGCGGATCCTGGTCGTCGAGGACGACCTCGCGACGCGATCGGGCATCCAGGCGCTCCTGGAAGAGGAGGGATGCGACGTCGACTTCGCCGCGGACGGGGCGCAGGCACTCGACTATCTGAAGCGGGCTCCGGAGCCGCGCACGAAGCGGCCCGGCAAGCCCGCTCTGATATTGCTCGACCTGACAATGCCCGGGATGAACGGGTGGGACTTTCGCCGGGAACAACTCCGGGATCCTGCGCTCGCCGGAATCCCCGTCGTGGTTATGACCGGATACGAGGACTACGGCGACGCCGTCGCCAATCTTCGGGCCAACGGTCACCTGCAGAAACCCGTCCGGCCGGAAGAGCTGCGGGGGGTTCTCGGGCGCTTTCGATAAGGTTGCCGACTGGCACCTCGCTTGCGAGGGTGTCCCAAACCAGCCGGGAGGCAGGATGGATACGTGCGTTCTCGTCGTAGAAGACGACCCTGACCTTCTCGAGGCCGTGAGCGGAGCGCTCGAGTTGGAGGGTTACGGGGTCGGCCGGGCCCGGCACGGGCTCGACGCGCTCGGCCAGCTCCGCGCGGGCAAGCGTCCGTGCGTGATTCTGCTCGACCTCATGATGCCGATCATGAACGGCTGGCAGTTCCGGCACGAACAACGGCAGGACTCGGAGCTCTCGAAGATCCCGGTGGTCGTCATCTCCGCGGTGACGGACAGCGCCCAGCACGCCGCGTGGCTCGAGGCGGACGATTACATTCAGAAGCCCGTTTCCCTGGCGACCCTGCTCGAGACCGTCCAGCGGTATTGTCACTGAAGGCGCGGGCCCCGGCGTCTCCGCGGGCGGCCGCGTGCGCCTCGGCGGCGGCGCGCCTCCAACCGGGAGCGCGCGTGACGGTCGTGACCGGCGCCGGCGTATCGGCGGCGAGCGGGATCCCGACGTTTCGCGGCTCGGCGGGCCTCTGGCGCAACTTTCGCCCGGAAGATCTCGCGACGCCGGAGGCCTTCGATCGGGACCCCCGCACGGTCTGGGAGTGGTACGAGTGGAGGCGCGGCGCAATCGCCGCCGCCCGGCCGAACGCGGCGCACGAGATCCTGGCGGCCTGGAGCCGGCGGTTCGAGCGATTTGCCCTCGTCACCCAGAACGTGGACGGGTTGCACGAGCTCGCGGGAACGCTCGGGGTCGTACGGTTCCACGGCTCGATCTGGACCCTGGAGTGCCGCGCGCGCTGCGGCGCGACGGCCGGATGGGAGGACCGCAGTGTCCCGCTGCCGGAGATTCCCCCTCGTTGCCCCGACTGCGGCGGCCTGGCGCGGCCCGGTGTCGTCTGGTTTGGCGAGCCGATCCCGCGCGAGGCGCTCGCCTCCGCGCTCGACGCCGTCGATTGCGACGTTTGCTTCGTCGTCGGGACGTCCTCCCTCGTCGCTCCCGCCGCGGGGCTGGTCCGCGAAGCGCGCCGCCGCGGCGCCTTCACGATCGAGATAAATCCGGAGGCGACCCCGGCGTCGTCCGAGGTGGATCTGGCCCTGACGGGGCGGGCAGAAGAGGTTCTGCCGCAAATCAATCGGAGTATCCGCACGGACCGGTAGGGAATGGCTTTCGGTCAAGGACGATTTTGGCAGTTGCTTCAATCGGGTGATCTGCGATCGGGTGATCGGGTGATCAATCGGGTGAAGTGAGGATCGGGAGAAGTGGAAGCGGCCTCGGTCTTCGGGTCTCCAAACTGATAACTGACACGTGTCTTTGGGGCCGTAGGGGCGGCCCTTGCGGCCGCCCGGGCGGGGGCAAGCCCCGCCCCTACGATCGATCTCGCGATCGCACCGTCAGGGCCTCCCGCGCCGCGAGGACTCTCGCCAGCGCCTGCGCGCCGTCGTCGGCGAGCGCGGTCAAGTGGCCCATCTTTCTTCCGGGGCGGGGCTCGCTCTTGCCGTACAGGTGGAGCTTGACCTCGTCGATCGCGCACGCGGCGGCCCAGTCCGGCTCTCCGTCCGCCCAGAGGTCGCCCAGGATGTTGGCCATCGCCGCCGGACGCAATGGGCGCGTCGAGCCCAACGGGAGCCCGCAGACGGCCCGAAGCTGCTGCTCGAACTGACTCGTCCCGCAGGCGTCCACCGTCAGATGGCCGGAGTTGTGCGGACGAGGCGCGAGCTCGTTGACGAGGAGAGTTCCGTCCTTCTCGACGAAAAACTCCACGCAGAGAACGCCGACGAGATCGAGCGCCCCCGCAATCGCTCGGGCGATTTCGACCGCCTCGCGCCGGGACGGATGCGTGTCGTCCCGCACGGTGTAGTCGAGGATGTGCCGCGCATGCGTGTTGCGGAGCACACCGAAGTCCGCGAGGGAGCCGTCGAGACCGCGGGCGACGATGACGGAGATCTCGTGGTCGAAAGCCACGAACCGTTCCAGAACCGCCTCCTGCCGGCCGATGTGCTCCCACGCCGCCGCGGTTTCGTCCGCCGCAGACACCTTCACCTGGCCCTTGCCGTCGTAGCTGAAACCGGCCCGCTTTGCCACGGCCGGGCCGCCCAGATCCTCGAAGGCGGCGGCGAGCTCCTCTGCCGTTGCGACGGCGCGGTACGCGGCCACGGGGAAACCGCGGGCGCGGAGAAAGGCCTTCTCCCGGACGCGGTTCTGGCAGATCGCGAGCACGCCGCCGGCCGGCCGAACGGGCGCGTGTGCCGCGGCCGCGGCCGCCGCTTCCGCGGAGACGTTCTCGAACTCGAAAGTCACCACGTCGACGCGCCGGGCGAACTCGCGGACGCGATCGAGATCGTCGTACGGCGCCGTCACCTCGACGTCGGCGACCTGGCCCGTGGGCGTGTCGTAGTCGGGCGAGAAAGTGTGGACGCGGTAACCCATTCGGCGGGCCGCGATGGCGAACATGCGGCCGAGCTGGCCGCTCCCGAGCACTCCGATGGTCGAGCCCGGAAGGACCGGGCGCGTCAAGGGACCGAGTCCGCCAGGACGGCGTTCGTCTGCTCTTCGCGAAAGACGCGGAGCGCCTCCTTGACCGCCGGGTCGCGACCCGCGAGAATCGCGGCGGCGAAGAGGGCCGCATTGACGGCGCCGGCCTTGCCGATGGCGAACGTCGCGACGGGGACTCCGCCCGGCATCTGCACGATCGAGAGGAGGGAATCGAGTCCCTGAAGCGAATGGCTCTGAACAGGGACGCCCAGAACCGGGAGAAGGGTCTGCGACGCGACCATGCCGGGAAGATGGGCCGCCCCGCCGGCGCCGGCGATCACGACCTCGAGCCCGCGGCCCTGCGCCTCCGCCGCGAACTCCGCCATCCGGGCGGGCGTGCGGTGCGCCGATACGACCCGGCACTCATGGGGAATCGCCAGGCGTTCGAGCGTCTCGGAGGCATGCCGCATCGTGTCCCAGTCGGACTTGCTTCCCATGATCACCGCGACCCGGGGACGGGGAGCTTGCGGCATGCGCCCGGATTCTATCCGGGAGACAGAAGGAAAAGTTTCGCCGGGAAACCTATTCGTTCAGGTCGCGCGGGAGCTGATTCAACTGGAGCCAGTAGACCGGAAGCATCTTCAGGCGCTGAAACATGAGCTCGGGAGTCTCGGATTTCGACACGAACGAGTTCGCGCCGTGCTGGTAGGCCGTCTGGATGTCTTCCCGCTCCTGCGAGCTCGTGAGCACGACGATCGGTACGCCCCTCGTCTGCGGGGACTCTCGCAGCCGTTTCAGAACTTCGATACCGCCCATGTCGGGAAGTCCGAGATCGAGCAGGACGAGATCGACCTCGGGCTTGCGAACCGCGCGCTCCAAGGCGCGCGCGCCCGTCTCCGCTTCCTCGACGACGATCTCCTCGCCAAAGGCATTGTCGAGGATCCGCCGCATCACCCAGCGGTGATTCGGGTCGTCCTCGACCAGCAGGATCCGGCGGGCGCCGGTCAGTTGCAAGATGGTCCTTTCCCGAGGCATCCGGGTGCGTAATCTGGGTGCAGACTGAAAGCTAAAGCAATACTGATACCCGAAATGGGAGGTGTCCCCGTTTCAGGACGCGGCCGAAAACGGCGTCGGGGTAAAATCCAATTTTCCACACGGGAATCATGAAAAAAGGCATCTGGGTGGGGGTCGCGCTGGCGATCGGAGTCGCCGGGGCCTGGGGCTACGGCGCGCTCGTGCGACAGGAAAACGACGACGGGCGGAAGGTGCGTCTGCTCGCTCTCGCCGAGGAGCAGCGGCTCGATCTCTCCTTCTCCCGCAGCGGGCGGCTCGTCTCGCGCATCCCGGACGAGGGCGAGACCGTGAGCGCCGGCTCCGTGGTCGCGCGGCTCGTGGAGCCGGGCCTGGCCGAGGACGTGGCGGATCTCGAGCGGCAGGGCGAGCAGGTCCGCGCGCGAGAGAACGTCCGGCGGCAGGATGTCGCGGGCCTGGAGGCGCAGTTCAAGCAGACCGTCAGCGAGGAGAAACGTCTCGCCCGGCTCGCGAAGGAGGGGATTGCGGCCTCCGCGGATCTCGAAACGCTGCAGCACCGGCGCGAGTCGATCGCCGCCTCCGTCCGGTCGCGCCAGGCGAACAAGGGGGAGCTCGAGGCGGAGGCGAAGACGCTCCGCTCCCGAATCGCGAAGGTCCGGCGATTCCAGCGGGAGGGTGTCCTCGCGGCTCCCGCGTCGGGCACCGTGCTGACGCGGCACCACCGGCTCGGAGAGTTCGTCGCCGCGGGAGACCCGGTGCTGACTCTCCAGATCGACTCGCCCTACCTCCGCGTCGAAGTTCCGGAAGAGCGGCTCTCCGTGTTTCGAGTCGGAAACACGGTTCGCGTTTGGCCGCAGGCTCGCTCCGGTGAGTCCTTCCCGGCGCGCGTGCTCTCCGTAAAGCCGCGCTCGGAGTTCGCGACGCGCCGCAACTGGGGTCTTCAGAGCCGCGACTTGCGGACATTTTCCGTGCGCTTGAAGCCGGAAGGCGCGAAAATCGTCTCGGGCCAGACGTTCGTGGTCGAAGCCGGCCCGTGACGGGGCGCCGGCGAGGCGGCGCCCCATGACTCCCCATTCGATCGAAGCGATCGCTCTCACGAAGCGTTTCGGCGATTTCGTTGCGGACAACGCCGTCAGTTTTGCGGTGCCCGCCGGAGAGACGTACGGACTGCTCGGCCCGAATGGCGCCGGCAAGACGACGCTCATCCGGATGCTGACGACTCTCCTTCCTCCGACGTCCGGGGCGGCTCGCGTTCGCGGCCACGACATCGTCCGCGAAAAAACGGCCGTTCGCACCGCGATCGGTACGGTCTCGCAGGCGATCACGACCGACGAAAACCTGACCGTGCGGGAGAACCTCTCCGTGCAGGGCAAGCTCTACGGTCTCTGGGGCGGAGAGCTGTCGCGCCGGATCGAGAAGCGCCTGCACCAGGTGGGGCTCTGGGACAGACGAGGACAGGTGACGCGCCAGCTCTCGGGCGGGATGCGGCGCCGCCTGGAGATCGCGCGCGGCGTGCTTCACTCTCCGAAGGTGCTTTTCCTGGACGAGCCCACGACCGGCCTCGACCCTCAGAGCCGCCGCTCGATCTGGGACCTCCTCGGTGAAATGAAGGCCTCGGACCCGGAGCTCGCGGTCGTGCTCACGACCCACGCGATGGACGAGGCGGACTTTCTGTGCGACCGCGTCGCGATCATGGACGCGGGCCGGATCCTGGAGGAAGGCGCGCCCGAGCGGTTGAAGCGCACCCTGGACACGGGAGAGCACGTGGCGATCGAGACGGACCGGACGGTGTCCGACTCGGACCGCGAGATGCTCCTGGCGCTCGGCGCGACGAACTGGCGCTCTCCCGTGGATCGCCACGCGGAGTTCCAGTCCCGCCCGGGCGAGGGAATCGGCCGGCGCGCCGCCCAGCTTCTGGAGGAGAAGGGTTACCGGATCGTCCACCTGACGATCGCCCCGGTAACGCTCGAAGACGTCTTCTTCTCCTACACCGGACGGGGGCTGCGGGAGTGACCGAGAGGGGCTTTCGGCCGGCGCGCGGGCCGGTGCTGGCGCTGCTCGGGATCCTCGCCGTCTGCCAGCGCGCTTACGCGACGCTCTGGCGGCAGCCGGTCCTGCTCGTGTCGACGATGCTCTTTCCCGTCGTGTACCTCCTCCTTCTCGGCAACTCGTTGAACCGGCCTCTGCGCGCCGTCCCGCTCGCGGTCGTGGACGAGGCCGGCAACTCGCTCTCCGCGGAGTGTCTTCGCGGGGCGGCGTCGCTCGAGAGCGGGCGCGATCTCGTGCGGATGCGGATTCTCGCCGACCGGCCGGAGGCGCTCGCCGGTCTGCGTCGCGGCCGCTACCGCGCGGTCTGGGTGCTACCTCTCGGGCTCGCTCGCCAGGGGCCGACGCCGTCTTTCATCGGCGACAACACGGACCGGGCCTCCTACGACGCTCTCGAGTCCGCGCTGCGCGAGATCTGGCAGGAAGTCTCCGCCGGGCGCGGTCCGGCCGCGGCGGCGCCTTCCGCGCGCCTCGAGGCGTATCCCTACCTGGACTACGTGACGTACCTCGCTCCGGCCGTCGTCTGCCTGGCCATTTTCATGGGGTCGATGGTCGCGGGCGGTCTGCAGGTGCTCGAAGATCGAATGTACGGATACCACGAGGGCTATCTGGTGACTCCGGTTTCGACGGGCGCTCTCGTCGCGGGCCACATCTTCGCCGGCGCAGTCATCGCCTCGATCGCCGGCGCGGCGGTGCTCATCTGCGTTCTCCTCTTCGCACCCGTCCCTCTCGCCGGCGCGGGGCCGGTAGCGGCTTCCTTCCTGACGATCTTCCTGACCGCCCTCGCGATCGCCTCGATCTGGTCTCTGCTCTTCGCGCGCGCGAAGCATGCGAGTGTCCTCCGGGGAATGTTCGGGATCATCAATGCGGCCCTCTTCTTCCCCTCGGGCGCGCTGTACCCGATCGAGAGCTACCCGGCGTGGCTGCGCTCGGTGTCGGCCGTCGATCCGCTGACTTACGGGTTGCGGGCCCTGCG
>DATNMZ010000309.1:0-2716 GCA_035602095.1 Thermoanaerobaculia bacterium | reverse complement strand
GCGCCGAACGCTCTCGCGGCAACCCGCGCCTTTCCGAGAGCCTCCTCGGAAATGCGGCGCTCCGCCATGTCCTGAATGGCGCGGGCGCGGCCCACCACCTCGCGGACCGGGGTGGAGAACCAGCGGTCGATCGAGCGCTGGAGAAGCCCCGTCGCCGTGAAGAAGAGGAGCCCGATGGGGATCGCCGTCAACCCGATGTACGTCACCAGCAGCTTGGTCTTGAACTGCGAGCCGAGGGTCCGGCGGCGCCGCTCGAGCCACGTCTTGAGGAGTGTCCGGCCGAGGACGAACAGAACGGCGGCGATCAGCGTGATGTTGGCGTAGGAGAGGACGAAGAGGAGCAGCCCGCGCGTGGCCGCGGCGGGCTCGTCGGCGCGCTGCTGGAGCACGGAGACCGCGGACCAGACGACGAACACCGCGAGCACGAGGCCGACGATGAACTTGTTGTCCTTTCGCCGGCGCTGGAGCTCGGAGAACAGTCTCATGGAGATGTCCGAACGTCGAAGCGGTTGGACTCCTTCCAGGGGGTCCTCGCGTCGACGGGGATGATCGTGAAGAGATATCCGGAGTCGAAGACGGCGCGCATCTCGAGGTAGAGGTTGGTATGCGGCTCGCTTTCCCCCACGCGGAACACCAGCAGGTTTTCCCGCGAGACGAGGCGCCGGCCGACCTCCGCGAAGTCCCGCGTCGAAGAACGGGCGAGCGGCTTTCCGTCCAGCGTTTCGGCGATCACATACTCGCGGGTCACCGGGTCGTAGGTGACCGCCACGCGGTACCGCCGTCCGTCGATCCGGTCATCCCAGAGCCAGTGCGCGTTGTGCCGGTAGAGCCGGATGTCGTAGCGGATCGCCGTTTCGAGCCCGGCTTCGATCTTCGTCGCGAGCTCCGGATTCAACGCCCCGTCGAGCCGGAACCGCAGGAAGACGTCCGGCCCGCGGGCCTCCGCGTGAAGAGTCTCGATTCGAGGCTTGCGGCTCTCCTGCGCCGGACCGGACGCCGCGAAGAGGGCGCAGAAAAGGAGGCACAGACCGGCCCGAAACCCCCGTCGCATGGGGGGATTGTATGAGAGTCGTCAGGCGTCGGTCGTCCGTCCCGGGTCCGGGAAGCCGGCGTGGAGATCGGGAAGGGAGCTACTCGTTGACCGTGCGCTCTTCGCGCGCGCCCGACTCCCGCCGCGCGCCGGGAGCGCTTCGCTCGAGCTCCAGGGCGCGAGCGAACTCGATGTGCAGGGCGTGCCCGGCCTTCCGGGCGTGGATCTTTCCGGAGAGCGGGCTCCCGAGGAGCGCCAGGTCGCCGACGAGATCGAGGATCTTGTGCCGGACGAACTCATCCCGAAACCGAAGGGGCCCCGACGCGACTCCGGTCTCGTCGAGGACCACCGCGTTGTGAAGGGTGCCGCCGCGCGCCAGCCCTCGCGCCCGGAGCGCCTCGACGTCGCGGGCGAACCCGAAAGTCCGGGCGGGCGCGATGCGGGCCGAATACTCCTCGGGACGGATTGCAACCGTGAGCTGCTGCCGCCCGACGACCGGATGCGGGAAGTCGATCTCGTAGCTGATCGTCAGGCCGGGCCCGTCCGGCTGGTAGCGGACGCTGCGATCGCCTCGGACGACTTCGATTTCGCGGTCGAACGAGATCGGCCGGATCCGCTCGTTCTGGCGCTCGAATCCGGCGGCGTGAAAGAGCCGCACGAACGGGAGCGCCGATCCATCGAGGATCGGAATCTCGGGCCCGTCCACTTCGATGCGGCAGTTGTCGAGGCCCTCTCCCGCAGCAGCGGACAACACGTGTTCGACGGTTCCGATCGAGACCCCGCCCGCCGAAAGCGTGGTGGCGTAATCAAACGTGGTCGCCGAGGAGAGTCGGGCCGGAATCGGGGAGTCCGGTCGATCGCGGCGAACGAAGACGAGGCCGCTTCCCGCGGGAGCGGGGCAGAGGTGCGCGCGCACCGGATGCCCCGAGTGAAGCCCCACGCCCTCGATGGAGACGGTCGTGCGAAGTGTGGTCTGGGCGCGCAAAAGTTCGTCTATTCCGCCTCTCTCTTCGCAGCATCGGTGCCAGCTCGCTTCCGGGCTTCTCCTTTTGCTGCAAACGTCCGGGTCCCAGAGACTTGCGCCATCCGCAGAGTCGCGCGGCGAGTCCGAGCGTGTGGCTGGCTCGGGACATCTCTGTGGCGTTTCCGCCACGATTCGGGCGCCACGGTCGTTCCGGTTACACTCGATGAGGATGTCGAAGGGCCGGCTGGAGGACGAAGTCGGAGCGATCCTCGACGGGTCGCGCGCCGCCCTGCGGGTCTCCCGCGCGCGCTGCTACGCGATGGGACCTTCGGGAGATTACCGGCTGGCGGCGTCTTTCGGATTCGTTTCGAGGTTCGGACCGGAGGACTTCCTGGAAGCCTCCCACCCGCTCGTCGACTGGGTGCAGCGGCACCGCAAGCCGGCGTACGCCAATTCTCCCCGCGAGGCGGGGCGGCTCGGGGCGGCGATGGAGCAGGATCACTACGCCCGAATGCTGGCCGTGCCCGTGTACGTCGGATCGCGCCTGGTCGGAATTCTGGAGCTGCAGGACAAGCTCGAAGGAGTTTTCGGTGCGGAGGATCTGCGCTCGGCCGAGAAGGTCGGGACGCAGATCGCGGCCGTGCTCGAAGTCTTCGACGGGACGTCCGTGGCGGGGCCGGAGCCGATTCCCCTGGAGGACGCGGAGGCATTTTTTCGGCCCC
>DATNMZ010000308.1:0-3694 GCA_035602095.1 Thermoanaerobaculia bacterium | reverse complement strand
TCGGGAAGACCCGGTGCTCTCCGACGAGGAGCGGGGGAAAATCAATGCCCTCTCGGCGGCGGGCCTTTCGCTCGGACCGCAGCGCGCGCGGGAGAATTCGACCGCCGCCCGTGCGTGCGTCGCGCGGCTCCGCGGAGACGTGACCTTCGGTTATCCGGGCTGGAACCTCCGCGACCTGGCGAATCCCGGGGAAGTCTTTCCGTCTCCCTTCCTGCTGGAGATCTTCCGGCGGGCGTCCGGCGAGGCCGAGGCCGACTACGCGCGCTTCGCCGCATCGGTCTCGAACACGGAGGGATTCCTCCCCGGGGCCGCGCGGTCTCTGGATGAGACGGAATGGTGGCTGTCGAGGATCGGCGACGCGCGGGGTCCCGAGACGGAGGCGACGGTCGATCTCCTTCATCCGTGGCTCTCCGACGGCCGCCGCGCGCAAGAGGCGCGCCGCTCTTCCGAGCTCACGCCGTGGGACGCCGTCTTCCGACGGCCGGTTCCGGAGCTCGATCCCCGGATCAACGGGCGGCCCATGTCGAGCTCGCGGATCCAGGCGCTCGCCGAATGCCCCTACGGATACTTCCTCGCGCACGTGCTTCGGCTCGCCTCGCCGGATGAGAAGGAGGAGGACGCCACCGAGTGGCTCGATCCGCGCACCGTGGGCAGTCTCATCCACGCCGTGTTCCGCCGATTTCTGGAAGATCTCGTCGCAGCGGGGCGCCTCCCGGAATTTCCGCGCGACCTCGCGGCGCTCGACGCGATCGCGGACGACGAAATCCTCGCCATGCGGAAGAAGGTCCCGCCCCGGAGCGAGCTGGCCATGAGCCGGACCCGGGAGGACATCCGTTTCGCCTGCCGGACGTTCCTGATCTCAGAAGCGGCGCGCTCCGCAGAGGTGCAGCCCGTCGCGTTCGAAGTCGCGTTCGGAATGAAGCCGGGCGTCGAACCGGTGGAGATCCCGCTCGGAGCGGGCCGATCCTTCCGGCTGCGGGGCTCGATCGATCGCGTCGACCGCGCGCCGGACGGCACCTTTCATGTCTGGGACTACAAGACGGGCACCTCGGCCTTCACGCGCGAAGAGCGGGGAATCGCCGCGGGACGGCAGATTCAGCCCGCGCTCTATGCGCTCGCGTACGAGGCGCTCCTCGCGCGGGCGGGCAAGCCGGGCCGCGTTTCCGAATCCGGCTATTTCTTCCCGGGGCGCCGGGGCCTCGGAGAGCGATTCACGATCTCTCCCTCCGCCGAAGAGACACGGCGCACGCTCAACACGCTCTTCGATCTCCTGGCGGCCGGCGCTTTTCTGCACTCGCCCGAGAAGGATTCCGACTGCTTCGTCTGCCGCGACTTGACCGGCTTCTGTCCCGACCGGGAGGAGGCCGGCAGGCGCAGCAGCACCCTGCTCAAAGACGCGAAGAACCCCGTCCTGACCGCATGGAGGAATCTCCGTGGCCTCTGAGCCGCAGGATCAGCGCGGCCGCGACCGGATCCGCGAAGCGCTCGACCGCAACCTCCTCGTGGAGGCGGCGGCGGGGACGGGAAAGACGACGAGCCTCATCGCGCGGATGGTCGCGCTGGTCGGCGCCGGCACGCCGGTGGAGCGCATCTGCGCGGTGACCTTCACGATCAAGGCCGCCGCCCAGCTCGATCAGCGGTTCCAGAACGCGCTCGAAGCCGCCGCCCGGGAGGAGACGGATCCCGCGCGGAGGCGCCGGTTCGAGGACGCCCTGGGCCGCCTGGACGCGTGCTTCATCGGGACGATTCACGCGTTCTGCGCGCGGCTTCTCCGGGAGCGCCCGGTCGAAGCGGGGCTCGATCCCGGTTTCCAGGAGATGGATGAGACCGCCGATTCCGCCGCCCGGGGCGACGCGTGGAAGAGGTACACGGAGAGGCTGTTCTCGGAAGGCAGCCCGGTTCTCGGCCGGCTCCTTTCCGCCGGAATCCGCCTCGAGGACCTTCGCGAGACGTACGAGCTCCTCTGCGAGCACACGGACGTCCTGCCCGTTGTCGCGCCCGAGTCCGGCCCGCCGGATGCTTCGCTTTCTCTCGTCCGGCCGCGGCTCGAGGCGTATCTGGACCGCGTCGTACCCGAGCTGCCGGCAAGCGTGCCACTGGCGGGATGGGACAATTTCCAGCGCGCCGTCCGGGCCGCCTCCCGGCTGCGCCGCCTCGTCGACATGCAATCCGTCCCCGAGCTCGTCTCGGTGCTGCAGGCTCTCGACCGCGCGAGCAAGCCCGACTCGAAGTCCTGGCCGGACCGGGCCAAGGCGGCACGGGTGTGGGACGAGTTCGAAGTCTTCCGTCAGGACGTGCTCGCCCCGGCCCTCCGGGCCTGGCATGAATACCTCCATCCGATCGCGATTGGAGCGATCTCTCCCGCGGTGGAAGAGTACGCCGCCTGGCGCCGGCGCGAAGGCCGGGTCAATTTTCAGGACCAGCTCCTCTGCGCGCGGGATCTCCTCCGCGACCACCCATCCGTCCGCCGGGGTCTGCAGGAACGATTCACTCCGGTGCTCGTGGACGAGTTCCAGGACACGGACCCCATTCAGGCCGAGGTGCTCCTCTACTTGACCGGCCGCGAAACGGAGGAGAAGGACTGGCGCAAGCTCACCCCGGTGCCGGGATCTCTCTTCGTCGTCGGCGATCCCAAGCAGTCGATCTACCGCTTCCGGCGCGCGGACATCCAGACGTACGAGGCCGTCTCCGAGATCATGGCGCGGGCGGGAGGGGAAATCGTACGGCTGTCCACGAACTTCCGCTCCACCGAAGAGATCTGCTCGTGGGCCAACCGGGTCTTCGACGAGATCTTCCCGGACCGGGCCACGCCGGCGCAGGCGGCGCACGTCCCGCTCGTTCCCTTCGAGCATTCGGGGCAAAAGGGGCCCGGCATCTTCCGCCTGGAAATTCCCTCCCAGAAGCGGGCCGCCGATGTCGCCGCTTTCGACGCGGAGGCGATCGCGAAGGCAATCGCCGGGGCGCTCGCGGGGCGGCCGCCTCTCGCCGCGGCCGGGACCGCGCGTCCGGGAGATTTTCTGATCGTCAGCCGCCGGCGTTTGCACCTCGCGTGCTACGCGCGGGCGCTCGAGGCGCGCGGAATTCCCTATGAGATCGCCGGAGGAGGAGCCTTCCGGGACTCGGACGAGATCGAGACTCTCTGGACGGCCCTGGAGGCGGTTGCGGATCCCGAGAACCCGGTCCCGCTCGTGGCCACCCTTCGCGGCTCGCTCTTCGGCGTGGACGACGAGGCCCTGTATCACTTCCAGCGCTCCGGGGGTCGCTTCGACTTTCGATCCGTTCTTCCGCAGAGCACGGATCCGCGGATCGCGACGGCGTACGCCCATCTCCGCGAAGGCAGCGAGCTGGCGCAGACGCTTCCCCCGGCGGCGGCGATCGCCCGGTTTTCCGAACGCCTCGGATGGATCGCGTCGGCGGCCGCCGGTTTCCTCGGAGACGCGCGCGCCGGAAATCTTCTCAAGGCCGTCGGGGCGGCTCGGGAGCTTTCTCGGCAGCGGGAGAGCTTTCCGGAGATCGTCCGCCGTCTCCGGGATCTCACCGAGGAGGGGGACGTCGAGGAGATGGGCACGCGTCCCGGCCGCGCGGACGTCGTGCGCCTGATGACCCTGCATCGCGCGAAGGGGCTCGAGGCACGCATCGTCTTCCTGGCCGATCCGACGGATCCCTACCCGCCGCCCCCGAAAGCCTGGATCGA
>DATNMZ010000307.1:0-2926 GCA_035602095.1 Thermoanaerobaculia bacterium | reverse complement strand
CGGGCCGAAGGCTCTTCGTCGGGAACGACGCGGACGAACGGGGCGTGCGATCGCTGATCGCGTCGGCGGGCTTCGACGTCGCGCGACGGCAGCGCATCGTCGCCGAGATCCACGGCTCGGAGACGCGGGAGGACTTCTGCCGGCTCGCGCACGGGAATCGAATCGACTGGGTCGACGTCGCGCCGGGAATCCGCCGGCCATCCGGAGCGGACGACACGGCGCCGGGATTCGACTCGCTCTCGCCGGCGGGCCGCCGGATCCGCTTCCTGGACGTGCGCCGCTTCTGCGGCGCCGAGTGATCCGTTGTCCGTTGTCAGTTCTCAGTTCTGGCTGACAGCTGACAGCTGACAGCTAGATCTCTCGCAGCGCGGTCGTGATCTTCAACCTCGACGCGCGCCAGGCGGGGAAGAACCCTCCGAAGATCCCCATCGCGAGCGAGAAGGCGAGCCCGCCCGCAATCAACGGGGGCGTCAGCCGGAAGTTGAAAAGAACTTCCGAGAACGTCCGGAAGTTCATCGTTCCGGTCGGCCGGGTCAGAACCAGGTTGAACAGCACGAAAGCGAGCGCGGTCCCGATGATCCCACCCGCCACGCAGAGGAGCAGGGCCTCGAGCACGAACGAAGCGAGCACCGAGCGACGCGAGAACCCGATCGCCCGCAGCGTCCCGATTTCTCGCGTGCGCGCGGACACCTGCGCGTACATCGTGTTCATCGCTCCGAAAGAGGCGCCGACCGCCGTGAACAGTCCGACGAGTATCGCGAGCACCTTGATCGGCGCTCCCGTGACCATCTGCTCCTCGTAATACTTCTTCTCCGTCTTCCCCTCGAGCTTCAACCGCTGGTCGCCTTTGACGGCCTCGATGAAGCGCGCGGCCGCGTCCGGGTCGCTCGCGCGGACGAAGACCGTCGAGAAGATCGGGCGCTTCGACTGGCCCTGGAGGTCTTTCACGTCCACCCACATCTCCGATTCGTAGGCGCTGCCGGACGCGTCGAAATGTCCGACGATCGTCCACCGGTAGCTTCCCGATTTGATCGTGTCTCCAATCTTCATCCCGGCAAACCGCGCGGCCAGGTTCTTCGACACGATCGCCTCGTTCGTGCCCGGCCGCATCAGCCGCCCGTCCACGATCTTGACGCCGGGCCGCATCTCCAGCCCCATGGGCCCGATCCCGCGGACCTGCACGTTCGAGCTCTTTCCATCGATCCGCGGCCTGTTGATGATCGTCAGAAGCTCCCCCGAGACGAGGGGCTCGCCCCTGGCGTTGCGCTCGATCCCCGGCATCGCCCGGATCAGCTCGTAGGAGTCGCGTGTGACGACGCTCTGCATTTCCGCCTGCGAGCCGACGCGCATGGTGATCACGTTGCGCGTCGACGCCGTGACGGAAAGCGTCCGGGTGACGCCCTGCCAGAGCGCGAGCACGAAGAGGAACACCGTCACGACGAGGCAGATGACGAGCACCGTCATTCCGGTCGAGACTTTCCGGGCCACCAGATTCCGAGCGTTGTACTTGATGGGAATGGCCATGTCACACCACCTGCCGGAGGCCGTCGACGATGCGGATGCGGGAGGATCGGATCGCCGGAACGAATCCCGCGAGCACTCCGATCGCGACGGAGATCGCGAAGGCCGCGACCAGGACGAGGGAGTTCACCTTGAAGTTGATGAGAAAGGGCGCCATGGGCGTCGTGGCCATTCCCTTCACCATCCCCGGCACGAGGACGAACTTCGCGAGCACGACGCCCACCGACCCTCCGAGAAGCGACATCAGCACGGACTCGGAGAGGATGAACCCGAGAATGTGACCCGGCCGGAATCCGAGCGTCCGCATGACCGAGATCTCGGTCACCCGCTCCCGGGCCGACATCGCCACCGTGTTGGCGACGATGAGGGTCACGGCGAACAGGATGATCAGCGAGATCCAGCGGATGAGTCCCTTGATGTTGCCCATCATCTCCATGAAGGACGCCTGGAACTGCTTTTCCGTCATCGTCTTCGTGGGCGCGTCGCTGTTTTCGAACATCTTGTCGATCGCCGCGGTGACTCGAGGGAGGTCACTCCCGTTCGCGACCTTCAGGTAATAGATGCCCGTGAACCTGTTGGCGCCGAACCACTTCGCCTGGTTCAAGTACTCGTTGTGGAAGAAGACGTTGGACTCGTCGCCGGAGTGGTAGGGACCGGCGAAGACGAGATCGAGGGTGACCGGGATGTACGTTCCGCGCAGACTGATGTGGTCCCCCTTCTTCCAGTGAAACTTGTCGACGAGGCTCTGGCCCGCGACGAACGTGTTCTGCTTCTCTCGGAACTCCTTCTCGACTGCGGGATCGATCGTCGCGTCATCGAAGATCTTGGAAAAGAAGATCTCGGGGTCGCAGGAGAGCTGCCCGAAGAAGTTCTCGGGCCGGTCGTCCTTGTAGACCCCTCCAAACCAGATCTGCGGCGTCACGGCGACGACTCCCGGGATCTGCTCGATGCGCTGCCGCTGCGAGAGGGGAAGGAAGTTCGCGAGCCCCGTGGCGTGCTGCACGACGAGCCGGTTCGAGCCCTTTCCGCCGGACGGATCCTGCTCCATCGCCTGGAGCAGGCACGTGAGCACGACGATCAGGACGAGGACGAGGACGATCGAGCCTGTCGTCAGAAACATCCGGGTCTTCTTGCGAAAGACGTTCTTCCAGACGAGGTGCAGGTACTTCATGCGTTCCTCCCGGCCCCGGACTGAGTCTGCTCGTCCGCGTGGAGAACGCCCTTGTCGAGATGCACCATCCGGTGAGCCCGCGCGGCGGCCTTCGGGTCGTGGGTCACCATCACGATCGTCTTGTTGAACTCGCCGTTCAAGCGGTTCAACAGGACGAGGATCTCCTCCGCGGCCTTCGCGTCGAAGTCGCCCGTCGGCTCGTCGGCCACGAGGATCACCGGGTCCGACACGATC
>DATNMZ010000306.1:0-6588 GCA_035602095.1 Thermoanaerobaculia bacterium | reverse complement strand
TTGCAGCCGACCCCGCGGCGCTCGCCTCCCGACCACCGACAGGCAAACCCCCGGCAGTAGGGAACGCCGGCTTCGCCGGCGGTTACCCGCCTCACACCCTTTTTCAGCAGCCTGCTACGGCCTTTTCGCGACAGCTCGCATCGTCGCTTCGTAGAACTCCCGCGCCTTCACCGCGAACTTCTGCGCCGTGAATTCCAGGGCGCGGCGGCGCGCCCTCGCTCCCATCTCGCGCCGCAGCGCGGGATCGCGGGCAAGCCGCCCGAGAGCCGGGCCGAGCTCCGACGGGGTCTCGACCACGAAGCCCTCTTCGCCGTCCGTCATCAGATCGCGCACCCCGGGGACCTTCAGCGCCACGACCGGAAGCCCCGAAGCCATCGCCTCCAGGATCGCCCGCTGGCCCTGATCGCTCCCGGACGCGGGGAACAGGAAGGCGTCCCAGGCCTGATAGAGCCGCGGCAGGCGTTCCTCCTCGTACCCCGTCCAGATGTTCCTCGCGCCGGATCCGGAGGCCCGCGCGAGCTCCTGGAGTTCTCGGAGGAGCTCGCCGTGCCCGACGTGGACAAGCGTCACGGACGCAAGGGTCGCCGCCGCCGCGAGCGCCTCGCGGTGACCCCGACCCTCCGCCATCTTGCCGACCGTGCCGACCAGGAGGCCTCCGCCATCCCGCGGAAGTCCCGCCGCTTCCCGCGCCCGGGCGGCGGATTCCGCCGGGCGAAAGCGCGCCGCGTCGACCACCGGAGAGTGCACGGGACCGGCGCTTCCAAACGCCTGCGCTATCTCGGCGTTGGCGAACGCAAAGGCATCCGTCCTGGAAAAGAGCCTCCGCGTCGCGAGATCTTTGCGCGCATGCCGGACGTTATGGATCGTGCGGACGAGGCGCGGCCGGCCGCGGGGCCATCGCCCGGAGAGCGCCCAGGCCGCGACGTGGTGATCGTGCGTAGCGTGTGCGTGGACGACGTCGAAGGTCTCGCGGGAGAGCGCCTCCCGGACGCGGCGCACCTCGCGCCAGTAATCGAGCGGCCCGCGCAGAGGCCGCAGGAGGGGCCGCGCCCAGCCGACCAGGGAGAGCCTCTCCGCGAGGGGGCTGTCTCCGACGAATCCGAATTGCGCTTCGACGCCGGCATCGACGAGGGCGGCCGTCTGATCGAACACGACGGCGGCGATGCCGGTCCACTTCCGGCCTGCGACGAGGCTCAAGAGGCGCATGAGAAGTAGTTTTCAGTTCTCAGTTTTCAGTTCTCAGTTTTCGGTTCTCAGTTTTCGGTTCGGCGGCTCAACTGACAACTGACAACTGACAACTGATAACTGACAACTGTTCGATAGTAAACTCCCCCCGGAGGATCCGCCTCATGGCCGTCGATCCGGAGCTCCTGGCGATTCTCGTCTGCCCGAAGACCAAAGGCCCGCTCGAGCTCGTGCAGCTCAAGCCGGACGTCGCCCGCCGGCTGGTCGAGAAATACCGCGAGAAGTTCCGCGACGAGGAGCCCGTCGTCACGCAAGGTCTCTATTCGAAGCAGGCGGACCTCGTCTACCCGATCGTCTCGGATATCCCGGTGATGCTCGTCGACGAGGCTCTTCCAGGCGCGGAGGCGCGCTGACTCTGCGTCGGTTTCTCTTTTTCTTCCTCGTTCTCTTCGCCTTCTTGACGTCCCGGATCTCTCCGGCCTATTTCGCTTTTGGAATCCTGGGGGTCGCCTGGGTCGTCGAGAGGATTCGCGACCGCCGGTGGCCGGATTCCCTCGCCTCTCCCCTTTGCGCGGCGGCGGCGGTGTATGCCGCGTTCATCGCGCTCTCGACCGCGTTCTCGCGGAATCCGGCGGTCTCGGTGCGGCATCTGGCCGGCGTCTCCCTGCTGCTGCTCCTTCCCATCACGATGGACGTGGTCGAAGACGTCCGCCAGGCGCGGATCCTCTTTGCCGCGATCGGGGCGAGCGGCGTGGTTCTCGCCGCGGTCGGGTTCTGGGAATTCGCGCACGGCGGGGACGACCTGTACAACCGGATCATGGGCGGCCTTTCGCACTGGATGACGTATTCCGGGCTGACCCTGATTGCGGCCAGCCTCCTGACCGGTTTTGCGCTCGAAGATCGCGGTCGCTGGCGCATTGCCGGCATGTTCGCCGTCGTTCCGTTCGCGGCGATGGTGCTGACGTTCACGCGCAATGCCTACGTGGGCGCGCTCGTGGCGGTCGTGTCGTATCTCCTGCTGCGCCGGCCTCGCGGGTTCCTGGTTCTGGTACCGGTCTTAATCGTGCTCTTCGTCGTGGTCCCGGGCCCGATTCGCGCCCGGTTCCTTTCCATCCGTTCGCTTCAGGACGGGTCGAATCGCGATCGGATCCTCATGGTTCGCGCCGGGATTCGGATGGTCGCCGACTCTCCCGTGTTCGGCGTCGGCCCGGACCAGGTACGGCCGCTGTACCCGTTCTACCGGGATCCGGAAGCGCGCGACTGGAACGTCCCGCACCTCCACAACAACATCGTGCAGATCGCGGCCGCGAACGGGCTCTTCGCGTGCGCCGCCTATCTGGCGATGATGGGAATCTTCTTTTTCCGCGTCGGGGGCGCTCTGCGCCGCGAGCGCCGGCCGGATCGCGCGGCGGTGCTCGCGGGAGCGTGGCTCGCGGGCGTGGCGATCTTCGTCGCCGGCTTTTTCGAGTACAACTTCGGCGATACCGAGGTCGAGATGGCGACGCTGCTCGTTCTCGCGGTCCCGTTCTCGCGGGCGTTCGCGCGCCCCGTTCCCGAGAGCGATTCCGCCGCCGTTCGGACGCCCGTTCCGGCGTAGCCCGCACGCTTTCCGAAAGGACTGTCGGGGCTAGAATGAGCCGGATGTTCCCGCAGGCCGTCCCCGCGCCGCCGCGACCGTATTCCGTCTCCGAGCTGCTCGCGGAGGTCGGGCAGGCGCTCCGGACCTCCTGGCGGGATATTTCCGTCGCGGGGGAGATCAGCCGGTGGGAGCTGCGCGGCGGCCACGGGTACTTCAGCCTGAAAGACAGGAACGGCTGCATCGGCGGAATCCTGTTCGCGTCGGACCTGCGCCGCCTGCCCTTCCAGGTCCGCGCGGGGTTGCAGGTCGTCGTCCGCGGATCGCTCGACCTCTGGGCCCCGCAGGGGAAGTTCCAGATCAAGGCCGTCGGCATGGAGCCCGTCGGAGCGGGCGCGCTCCAGCTCGCGTTCGAGCAATTGAAGGAAAAGCTCGCGGCGGAAGGGCTGTTCGAGAAGTCGCGCAAGAGGGCGATTCCGCTCCTGCCGAACCGGATCGCCATCGTGACGTCCCCCGACGGGGCCGCGATCCGCGACATCTTGAACGTCGTCCGGCGGCGGTTCGACGGGCTGTCGATCACGATCTACCCGGCGCGCGTCCAGGGCGCCGCCTCCGCCGCGGAGATCGTCGAAGGAATCCGCGCCTTCAACGTCCGCGGAGGCTTCGACGTGCTGATCCTCGCGCGCGGCGGGGGATCGGCCGAGGACCTGGCCGCCTTCAATGACGAGAGGGTCGCTCGAGCGCTCGCCGCTTCCCGCATCCCGACGATTTCCGCGATCGGGCACGAGACGGACTGGACGATCGCCGACCTCGTGGCCGACCTGCGCGCCCCGACGCCTTCCGCCGCGGCGGAGCAGGTGGTCTCGAGAAAAGAAGAGCTTCTCCGGCGGGTCACGGGGGCCGCGGCGCGCATCCGCCGGGCGGCCGCCGTCTTCCTGGCCGGCCGCCGCAGCGACCTCGCGCGCCTCTCGCGCGCGGAAGGTCTCCTCCTCTTCCGTTATCGGCTGCGGCAGCGCCTGGAACGCGTCGTCCAGAGCCGCGCCGCGCTGGCTTCGACGCTCGAGCGGCGCCCCGCCGACTACGCGGGCCGCATCCGCCGCGCGACCGCCCGGCTCCGGGCGTTTTCCCGGGCCGCGGAGCTCGCCCGCCGGCGGGACGCGGTCGCGAGCCTTCGATCGGATCTGGAACGGGCCACGGCGCGCCTGTGCGAGCGGGGGCGCGAGCGTTTCTCGCGCGCGCTCGGGCAGCTCGAGCTCGTGAGCCCGCTCGCCGTGCTGGCGCGGGGATATGCGGTCGTCTATCGGGAAGGGCGCCGGGCGCCCCTTCTGTCGGCCGCGCAGGTGCGAATCGGCGACCGGATCCGGGTGCGCCTGTCGCAGGGGCAGATCGGCGCGGTCGTTCGCGAGGGCGGCGCTCCGGGGGCCGGTCCCGGGCCGCTCTTTACGGAGGAGGAATGACGACGCGGCCGAAAAAAGAGAAGTCCTTCGAGGAGGCGATGGAGCGCCTGGAGGCAATCGTCGCCGAGATCGAGTCGGACGGTCTCGGTCTCGAGCGACAGTTCGAGCTCTTCCAGGAGGGGATGGCTCTGGCCCGGTTCTGCGACGGGAAGCTCACCGACGTTCAGAAGTCGGTCGAGCTCGTTCTCCAGGGCTCATCGGGCGAATGGAAGACGGAGGCCTTCGAGAGCGGCGAGACGGAGGCGAATGGCGGCGACGAGCGCGACTGACGTCTCGCGATACCTCGCGGAGCGCCGGCAAGAAGTCGATGACGAGCTCTCGCGTCTGCTGCCTCCGGAGAGCGCCTGGCCGCAGCGGCTTCACCGCGCGATCCGGCATTCGCTCTTCGCGGGCGGCAAGCGCCTGCGGCCGATCCTGTGTCTCGCGGCGGGAGAGACGGCGGGAGCTCCGCCCGGGCGGCTCCTCGCGCCGGCGTGCGGTCTCGAAATGATCCACACGTACTCGTTGATCCACGACGATCTGCCGGCGTTGGACGACGACGACCTCCGCCGGGGCGTTCCGACCTGTCACGTCCTGTTCGGAGAGGCGACCGCGATTCTCGCCGGAGACGCTCTCTTGACGCACGGCCTCGGGACGCTGGCCCGGTATCCCGAGGGAGGCGAGTTCGCCGCGGCGAAGATCCGCGTGCTCGAGACCGTGGTCGACGCGATCGGGACCGGCGGGATGATTGGCGGCCAGGCGGAAGATCTGGAGTCGGAGCGACGCACGGAAGCGTCCGAGGAGCTCGTGCTGGCGATCCACGACAACAAGACGGGCCGGCTCATCCGAGCGTCGCTCGCCGTCGGAGGGTTGCTCTCCGGCGCGGCGAAGGAAATCTTGCGCTCCCTCGAGGCCTACGGCCGCGCCGTCGGGCTCGCCTTTCAGATCAAGGACGACCTGCTCGACGTCGAAGCGGACGCCGCGACGATCGGCAAGGCGGCCGGCAAGGACGCGGCGGCGGGCAAGAAGACGTTCCCCGCCGTCTGGGGCGTCGAGCGGTCCCACACGATGCTCCGCGACCAGGTCGAGCAGGCGATCGAGGCAGTGCGAACCCTGCCCGGCCGGGGTGGACGGCTGCCGGAGCTGGCCCGGTACGTCGAGGAGCGGCAGAAGTAGACGCGCCGGTCTTCCGGCGGCGGGCGAGGCGGAGGCTACTTTGTAATGAAAAGTACACTACAATACTGGAGTGAAGGATCTCCCGCTGTCTGCTTCTCCGGGCCGAGCGGCGCCGGACTTCCCGCGATGGGCGCGAGACCCCGTGCTCGCGCCGGACGGCACGATCTGCGCGCGAGACGCGCTGTCCGCCGCCGACCGCCGGAGGGGACCGATCCGGTCGCCTTTCCCGTCGGGAAGCGTGGTTTTTTCCGGCAACGCCAGAGACGCCCGGCCGGACAGGGCGTGTGAGAAAGGGGAGCCGGATCTTCGTCCTCCTCCGTCGCCGCCGTGCGCCCGATTGCCGGCGCGCGCAAGCCCCGCGTCTCGCGGTCGCGCCATGAGGGCTTTCGTCCAGACCGATGTCGGCCGGTTCGAGGAGCGCGAGCTCCCCGCTCTCGAGCCCGGACCCGGGGAGGCGGTCGTCCGCGTCCTGGCCGCGGTGACCTGCGGGACGGACGTGAAACTCCTCTTCCGCGGACATCCGCGAATCGCTCTGCCGGTGACGATGGGTCACGAGCTCTGCGGCGAAGTCGTCGCAGTCGGAGAAGGCGTGGACTCGAGCTGGGTGGGGGCCCGGGTCGTCCCGGGGGTTTCCGGCCCGTGCGGCGCGTGCGCCGAGTGCTCGTCCGGCCGCCCGAATCTCTGCGCCCGCGGACACGCCGACCGGACGTGGGGAGCCTTCGCGGATTTCGTCCGCGTTCCGGCGCGGGTCGTCGCGGCGAATCTCCACCGCGTGCCCCCGCGGCTCGCCGACGAGGCGGCCGCGTTCCTCGATCCGCTCGCCTCCGTGCTCCACGGCTGGAACCGGCTCGGGACGCTCCCGCCCGGCGCGACGCTCCTCGTGTACGGGGCGGGAGCGCTTGCCTTTCTCTGGGCCGCGACGGCGCAGAGGCTCGGGGTGGCCTGCATCGTCGCGGGACGGCGTCCGGAGCGGGCGCCGCTCGCCGCCCGCTTCGGCGCGGCCTTTCTCGACGTGAAGGGCGGCGGAGATCCGGCGCTGTCCGTTCGCGCCGACGCGGCGGTGGACGCCACGGGCGACCCCGAGGTCTGGTCGCGGCTTCCGTCGCTCGTCCGCCCGGGAGGCTCCGTCCTGCTCTTCGGCGGCTGCGCCCCGGGATCGACGGTCCTCTTCGAAGCCGAGCGTCTCCATTACGCGGAGATTTCGGTGATCGGCTC
>DATNMZ010000305.1:0-6907 GCA_035602095.1 Thermoanaerobaculia bacterium | reverse complement strand
GCACCGTCGCTGTCGCCGTCGCGATCGTGGTCGCGGTCGCGCGAAGGGGCGGAACTAACGTAGGCGTAGGCGTCGGCGTCGTCGTGGGGAACGGAATCGTCGGAAGGGGCGGGAGAGGACCTCTCCGCGCCGTCGGGACCTCGCCGCCCGTGCGCGCGAGCCAGTGGCCGGCGGCGAGAGCCCCGGTGCGCCAGGCGATCGAGTAGAAAGTGAGCGCGCCCGCGAGAAAGCCGGCGCAGAAGAGAACGGCCGCTCGCGTTCTCAACCTACTCCTCCAGGAGCGCGGGCGTGCCGGGCGAGACCATCTGCTGGAGCTCCCAGACGTCCCAGTTCGTCAGCCGGATGCAGCCGTGCGACTCGCTCTTTCCGACGCGGGACGGCTCGGGAGTGCCGTGAATCCCGTAATGCCGCCGGGAGAGGTCGATCCAGGCCACGCCGACCGGGTTGTTCGGCCCCGGTGCGATGCGCGCCTTTCCTTCGCCTCCCTTTGCGTCCCAGAAGAGGTCCGGGTTGTAGTGAAATTCGGGATTGCGCGAGACCCCGCGGATCTTCCACCGGCCGACCGGCAGCGGATCGTGATCGCTTCCGATCGTGGCGGGGTAGTAGGCGAGGGTCCGTCCCTCCGCGTCCTGCGCCTCCACGGAACGGTCCGAGCGCGAGACGACCACTCGGGCGGCCTTGCCGGGGGGCGGGAGAAGGACGTTCGGAACCCTCAGGGGCTGCCCCGCCTGGTCGAATGGGGCGCCGGGATTGAGCTCCTTCAAGAGCGCCGGGCTCGCGCGGTACTTTTCCGCGAGCGCTTCGAGAGGCGACGAGTAGGCGAGAGCCGGCAGCTTCGCTTTCTCCTCCATCTCCTCGGGGATCGGCGCGAACGGTCCGGCGACGTCCTCGGGCGCGATCGTCGCTTCGATCAGCGCGGGCGAAACGTCGGCGTCGAGCGCCTTCCACGTGGCCTCGTCGACGCTCCCGGTCACAGGCAGACTGCGCGACCGCTGAAATGCCGCGATCGCCTTGCGGAGGTTCGACCCGTACCGGGCGTCGATCTCGCCGCAGGAGAAGTGCGCGCGGGCGAGCAGAACCTGCGCGCGCAACACCGCGGCTCCCGAGCTTCCCGGTCCGACCGGGGCCGTCAGACCGGGATCGTTGACGGCGGCGGGATCGAGCGGCGCGGGCCGGGGCTTGCCGGCGACCTTCGGCCGCGGGTGTGCGTGGGCGCGAGATCGCTGCGGGCGCTTCGGCGCCCGGGCCTCCGCCGGCGGCGCAACCGCGCAGATGCCGGCGAGTGCGAGGGCGAGACAAATGCGGGACAAAGCTGGCCTCCCGAAGGCTCGTCTTCAAGAAGGATGCCCGCACGCGGGAAGAGCCCACTCTCGATCTCTACCCGGGCTCCGCGACGACGACGAGGCGCCGGGGAGCCGGGCCGACGTAGTTGAAGGGGTAGCACGTGATCAGCGTCAAACGCGGAGCCGCGGTCGCCTGCAGCACGCGCACGGCGTCCGGCGCGACGATCTCGCGCGAGACGACCCGATAGCGGCGGTTCCCGGCGGGCGAATCGAGCTCGATCTCGTTGCCGGGCTTCAGCCATCCCAGATGGCGAAAATGGGAGTCGCGGTGCCCCGTGATGACGCAGTTGCTGTGCGCCGTGCCGCCGGGCATTTCCGTTCCGGGGACGTGGCCGGGCCCTTTCTCGAGAGTGTCCCCGTCCGCGCCCGCGAAGACCACCGAGTCGATGCCGGCGGAGGGAATCTTCAGCCGGGCGATCGCCTCTCCATACGGGTACCCGTCGGGGATCGCACTCTCCGTCGGGGCAACTCCGCCCGGACTTTCCTCCCGGAAGAGCCCCAGACGGTCCGAGGCGGCGTCGATCCCGGGGTTCTCCCGGTGGTGTCGTCCCGGCGCCAAGCCGGAGGCAAGCGCCCGCCGGCCCTCCGCCTGGGCCCGCCAGCCGCGGACGTAGTGGCTCGCCGCCCAACCGCAGAGGGCGACGCCGGCGCAAATCAGAAGCATCGAGACGGTTCGGCGCCACTTCATCGATTCCCTCAATCCTTCGACTTCCGAGAATAATCCCGTGTCGCAATCCCGCCTCTGCCCGGGCGAGGCCGGCCTCGATAGAATCTTCGAGTGAACGGTGAGTCCGGAACCGCGGAGCGCGCCCTGGACCTCTGGCGGGAGGGGACCGCCCGACTCCTCGCCGGCGACGCCGAGCAGGCCATCGTCCTGTTCACGCGCTCCCTGGAAATCCACCCGACGGCGGAGGCGTACACCTTCCGCGGCTGGGCGTATTCGTTCGCCGGCCGGTTGGACGACGCGATCGAAGAGTGCCGGAAGGCGATCGCGACCGATCCCGAATTCGGAAATCCCTACAACGACATCGGGTGCTACCTCATGGAGAAAGGGGAGTGGGACGAGGCGATCTCCTGGTTCGAGCAGGCAAAGCGGGCTCCGCGATACGAGCCGCGCCACTTCCCGTATCTGAACCTGGGACGGCTCTTCGCCGCCCGGGGAGATCACGCGGAGGCGATCGCGGAGTTCCAACAGGCTCTCGAGGAGTCTCCAGGAGACCCGCTCGCGCTCCGGTACCTCGAGAAGCTCCGGTTGAACGTAAACTAGCCCCCGCTGGGAACTCCCCCGGCAGGCGTTCCCCCGGGAATCCCGAGGTTTTCCGGTTCGTTGTATGGACGGGCGTGCAGAACGCCCAAGGAGCGAAAGACATGGCGGAACGATTCGACATGACCCCGGCCTCGGCGTTCGTATCGACGACCACCGTCGATGCCGCCGAGCGGGTGACGGCGTTTCTGCGGAAGGTCTATGGCTGGATGTGCGTCGGTCTCGGGATCACGGCCGGCGTCGCGTACGCCGTCGCGGGCTCGCCGACGCTCCAGCGGGCAATCTTCTCCAACCAGATCCTCTTCATCGGACTGATCCTGGCCGAGCTCGGACTGGTCTTCTTCCTCTCGGCGCGCGTGCAGCGCCTGGCGCCGACGACCGCGGCCGTCCTCTTCGTGGCGTACTCCGCCTTGAACGGGGCGACCCTTTCGATGTTGTTGCTGCTGTACACGGGCGCGTCGATCGCCTCGACGTTCGTGGTCACGGCTGGAATGTTCGGCGCTCTCGCCCTCTTCGGCACCGTCACGCGCCGGAGCCTCGCGGGAGTCGGACAGTTCGCGTTCATGGGGCTCATCGGGGTGATCCTCGCGAGCCTCGTCGGGATGTTCTGGCACAGCGCGGGCCTGCAGTTCGGCATCTCGATCGTCGGCGTGATCGTGTTCACGGCCCTGACCGCCTGGGACGCCCAGCGTCTGAAGCAGTGGGCCACCACGACGCCCGACGGACAGACCGGCTCTTATGCGGTCGTGGGAGCGCTCTCCCTGTATCTCGACTTCATCAACCTGTTTCTCTTCATGCTCCGGTTCCTCGGCGGACGGCGCAACTAAGTTTCTGGGCCGTAGGGGCGGCCCTTGTGGCCGCCCGGGCGGGGACAAGCCCCGCCCCTACGATACGTTCGGCCGCGGCGTTCGCTCCGCGAACAGGCGGCCGAGAGAGCGCTTCGCTCAGGACAATGTGGGGAACAGGGCCGTAGCGGCCCTCGCGGCCGCCCGGGCTTGTCTCTAGCCGCCGATCAGAGGCAGACGGGCGACCCCCGCATCGGCCGCTGCGGTCGGCGTCTTTTCCTCTTCGGGCTCTTCCGCGGTTTCCCCCGGGTTGCGGAAGAGGTTCGCTTCCAGCCCGTACTGGCGGTTGTAGAGATCGGCGTACCGGCCGCCACGCGCGAGCAGAGTCTCGTGCCTGCCCCGCTCGACGATCTCTCCGCCCTCGACGACGAGGATCGCGTCCGCCCTCCGGATGGTCGACAGGCGGTGCGCGATGACGAACGTGGTGCGCCCGCGCATCAGCTCGGCGAGACCTTCCTGGATGAGCGCTTCGCTCTCGCTGTCGAGCGAGGAAGTCGCCTCGTCCAGGATCAGGATGCGCGGATCGGCGAGGATCGCCCGGGCAATCGCGACCCGCTGCCGCTGCCCTCCGGACAGCTTGACGCCGCGTTCTCCGACGATGGTGCCGTACTTCTCGGGAAGCTTTTCGACGAAGTCGTCGCAGCGCGCGATCGCGGCCGCGCGGAGGACTTCCGCGTCCGTCGCGTCCGGCCGGGCGAAGGCGATGTTCTCGAGGACCGTCCCGTCGAAGAGGAAGTTGTCCTGCAGGACCACGCCGAGCTGCGACCGATAGTCGGAGAGGCGGACCGCGTCGAGGTCCTGACCGTCGACCAGGATGCGCCCTCCGGTCGGGCGGTAGAACGCCGCGACGAGACCGATCATGGTGCTCTTGCCGGACCCGGAAGGGCCGACGAGGGCGGTGGAGGTCCCGGGCTCGGCCACGAAGGAGATCCCTCGGAGGACCGGCACGCCCGGCTCGTACTCGAACGTCACGTCGCGGAATTCGACCCTTCCCTCGATGCGGGAAAGGGGCACCCGCCGGTCGTCCTCCGCGTCCTCCGTCAGCTCGTTTCGCACCTCGCGAATCCGCTCGAGCCCGGCGAAAGCTTCGGTGATCTGACTGCCGATCGAGACGATCTGAACGACCGGTCCGACGAGGAGGCCGAGGTACAGCGTGTAGGAGACGAATGAGCCGACAGTCATCCTTCCCGCGAGGATGTCGTTCGCGCCGATCCACATGATCGCGACTCCGATGACTCCGAGCAGGAGGGTCGAGAACGCCCCGACCGCGGAAAATCCCGTCATGGTCTGGGCGACGTTGCGGAACAGGCGGTGGACGCCCTTGGAGAACACGAGCGCTTCGCGCCGCTCCGCGCGGTACGCCTTCACGACCCGAACCCCGGCGAACGACTCCGTCAGCCGCCCGGAAACCTCCGCGTTGATCTTGGAGCGCTCCCGGAAGAGAGGGCGGAGAGTCTTGAACGCGTACAGCAGGACGAGACCGAAGAGCGACAGGACCGCGAGCGCGATGCCGGTCAGCTTCGCGTTCAGGCGAAAAAGAATCACGAGGGCGAGGACCGCCGTAACGAGTCCACCGACGACCTCGACGAGGCCGGTCCCGACCAGGTTGCGGATACCCTCGGCGTCCGTCATGACGCGGGAGAGGAGCGAGCCGACCTTGGTCTGGTCGAAGTAGTTCACCGACAGGCGGCCGACGTGCCGCTGGATCCGCCGCCGCATCTCCGTGATGGACCGCTGGGCGGCCTTCCCGAGCACCTGAGCCAGCGTGAAAGAGGTGACGCCCTGGACGAGAGCGGCCGACGCCGCCGCAAGAACGAGCAGGGGCAGGAGCTCCCTGCGCCCCTTGGCGACCACCTCGTCCAGGAGATACCGGGGCATGCCCGGGAGGACCAGGCCGGCGACCCGGTTCACGATCAAGAGGACGAGGCCGAAGGCGAGCCGCCCCTTGCGCGCCGAGACGAGCTCCGCGGCGTCGCGCAGGACGACCTTGAACCCCGGGGCCTTCTTCTTCGTTGTGTCGTCGGAGGACGGCGCTCCGCCGGACCGGCGCGTTTGACCGCCTCCGCGCCCCAACCGCGAGGTCACTCCCCCGCCGAGCAGCCCCGGGCGCGCCATCAGGCGCCGCACCCGGCGGGGCACTCGTGTCGCCCGTGCCTGTGCTCGTGCTTGTGCTTGTGGATGTCTCGGGCTTTCATGGACAACCCGGCATAACCCCTCCGGCGGACCTCGCATTTCGTCCCGTCCGGAAGGTCGCCCCGGGCATTCTCCCAAAAAAGGGGACGGGGAGCCGCTTCAGGCTCGCTTTCGGCAGAGCACGAAGAGCTGGCGGGACCCCAGCCGGTACGGTTCCGCTCCCGTCGAGCCGTGGATCGCGGTCGTCTCCAGCCCCGCGTCCGTGAGCATCGCGAGCAGCTGCGAGACGGTGTACACCCGGTGGGAGGCGAGCTTCGTTTCGATTTCTGCGCCCCGGGTGATCGTGTAGCGGTTCTCGATTCTTCCCCGGAGAACGTCGTAACGGTTCTCCGCCTCGAACCGGAGGCCGCCGCGCTCGAAGTCGTGGCGCTCGGTGAACGCGGGGAGAATCGATTCGGCGACCTTCGACCCGTCGAGCGCGAAACGCCCTCCCGGAGCGAGGCAACGCGCCACGGCCCGCAGGAATCGCGAGTCCTCGGCATCCTCTCCGAAAAAGCCGAAGCTCGAGCCGGCCGAAAACGCCGCGTCGAACTCGTTCTCCCACGGGAGATCGCGCATGTCTCCCTCCCGCCACGTCACCGAAACGCCCCGCGCCCGGGCGTCCTCGCGCGCCGCGTCGAGAAGCTCTCGGGAAATGTCGATCCCCGTCATCCGACAACCCCGGACCGCGAGCTCGACCGCGAGCCGCCCGTGGCCGCACGGGACGTCGAGCACGCGGGAACCGGACGTGAGCCCGAGCTCGGCTTCGAGGTAGTCCGTCTCCGCGCGGGTCACCTCGGCCGGCAGCGCGCTCCGCCAGAAATCCACTACGAGCCCGGAAAAGAAGGTCTTCCACCAGTCAGGAGGTGCGTCCATGGAAATACTCCTCCGATCGATCGTTGAAGGTCTATTGAGAGGTCCCGCACGGCTCCCGGTAATCCGGTAGGAGCGACGGGGCTCTCTCGCTCGAATGGCCGCGGCGCGCCGGGCGCCGCGATCGATCAGAGGACGGCGGTCATATTTCGCGGGAAGTCTAGCAGGCTGCTGAAAAAGGGATGCGGGCGTCGTGTCCGGCCTTTTGCAGTCCGCCATGCAAGACGACTCCGGTCGGAGGAGGGTCCGGTCCTTGAAAGGGGACGCGAGCAAAAGGCCGTCCACCAGGAGGTTGCGGCGGCGCGGGGCCGTCTGCGGCGTTGCCGCTCCTCGACGATGCGACGGCATCGCCTGCGTCGCGTCGCCTTGCATCCGACCCCGCGGCGCTCGCAACGCCGCCTCACACCCTT
>DATNMZ010000304.1:0-2066 GCA_035602095.1 Thermoanaerobaculia bacterium | reverse complement strand
AGCCAGCTCCTGCAGGCCCGCCTGGCTGTCCTGCCGAGCGAAGAAGGACACTCCCGGACGGCTCAAGAGCGGTTCGTCGCCGCCGGCGCTGCCGCCCTCCGCGGTCAGCCCGCGCGCGTCCACCGTGTAGAACGTGACCTGGTTCGCGTTCGCCTTCTGGATGAGGGCTTGAAGCTCCCGGCCCATGTTCCCCGCGTCGTATGACCGCAGGCTGAAGGATCCGACGGCGTACTGCATCATGGCGGAGCCCGGCTGCATGTCGAACCCCCCGGAGACGTAGAGGAAGGCGCGCTTGCCGGGCAGCGCCGTCAAGGTCGTCAGCTCGGCCGACATGTCGCGCAGCATGTTGGAGACCTCGACGCGCACCTGCTCGGCGTACATTCGCGCGACGGTCTCGCGGCTCTGGCGCGATCGGGTGGAGTCGATCTGGTTCAAGGTCTGCGTCTCGTTCATGAGGCGCGACATCCCGACTCCGGACTCGATCTTCGAGAGCGCGGAAAACAGCGTCTCCTTGCTGGAGGTCCACTCCGACTGCTCCTTGCCGCGCCGGTCGAACAGGACCACCCGGCCCATGTCGCCCGGTCCCAGGCGCGTGACGAGGTCGCGCAGCGCTTCGAGGCCGCGTTTGCGGCTTCCGGGAGACAGGTTCCCCACGTCGATGTACATCAGGAACTGCCGCGGAACGTAAGCGTCCGCGCCCTTCCGGTACTCGGCGAGGACCAGGTCGGGGGACGCGGTCGCCAGATCCGGAGCGTGGATCGTCCCCTCGGCGACTCGCGTGAAGTAATCGATCGAAACCGGCTTCCCATCCACCGTGACGCGGAAGTCGTTCTGCGTCAGGTCGGAGACGGGGTTGCCGCGGGAATCGGTGACGGAGACGTCCAGGTCCATGACGCGGACCTGGACCGTTTCGCGGAAGGTTGCCGGAGGATTCTCCGGCGCGGGTGGGGCCTGGGCCAGGGCCGCGGCGGGGAGCAGGGCAAGCCCGATGCCGAGAATCCCAGGGAAAGCGCGCTTTTTTTTCATCATCCTCACCACCGCTTCCAACCCGAAGGGTCCTCCGACGATTCCCCCTTGAGCTTCCCTTCACCTTCCCCGGAAAAGAAGAGGCCCCGCCGGCGGCGGGGCCTCGAGAACCGGAGAAGAGCGGCCTAGAACCGGACCAGGGTGGTCAGGCGATAGGCGCGCGGCGCCTGGTAGGCGCTGCGAGCCGTCGCCGTGCCGAACGTGGCGCGCGCGATCCCGCAGGTGCTCGTGGGCGCCGCCGCGGCGTTGTCGCACCAGGTCAGATTGTTGACGTTGGTCTGCCGCTGGATGTCGGTGACGTTGAAGACCTCACCCTTCACGCCGAGCTCGATGCTGCGAAAGACCGTGAAGGTGGCCTCGAGGGACGCGTCGATCTGGTAAATCGAAGGCGTCGTCTCGTTTCCGCGGGGCTCGTAATAGTAGGTCTCGGCCGCGCCGCTGTTCGTGGTCGTCCCGGGGATGAGCACGTTGACCGAGCGCTGCTGCTGATAGTGGATGCCGGTGGAGAACAGCCCTCCCAAACCGAGCGCGAGGTTGACGGGACCGAGCGACCGCGTGTATGCGCCGAAGAGCTTCACGCTGTGGTTGATGCTGTCGATGGGCTCGCCATACTTGTTCGTGCCGTCGACCACGATCGAGCAGGGGATGACCCCGCCGGTTCCGATCGTGGTATCGACCGTGGTCCGGCAGTTGGAGTTCAAATAATCGCCGAGCTGGCTCGCCGTATTCGAGATCGTGTTGGTCTTGGTCTTGCCCCAGGCGTAGCTCGCGTTCGCATTCCAGTGCTCGGAGAACCGCTTGTCGAAGACGAACTCCACCCCGTAGAATTTGTGGTTGCCCGGGCCATAGTTCTGGTAAGTCACGGTCTGGTTTCCGGCGGTGTCGAAGATGGGAATGTCGTCGATGATGTTGCCGTTGGAGGTCGAAGCCTGAGGCGGGGCGTAGTCCCGGCGGGTATCGGGCATGAACGTGCGCGTGCGGAAGTCATACGAGAGATCCCGGAACGCCTGGTTGCCGACGAACCCGAACTGCGAGGAGGA
>DATNMZ010000303.1:0-8416 GCA_035602095.1 Thermoanaerobaculia bacterium | reverse complement strand
GCTTGTTCAATGTCGTCGGGGTGGCGGCGTCGAGATACTCCTTCAGCGTGGTCTGCGGCCCGGTCGGAGTCTTCAGGTAGCCCGGCAGGATCTCGGTGTTGCCGCCGGTGTCGGTCGCGCCCTGGATGTTCGAGTGGCCGCGGAAGGCATTCATGCCGCCGCCCGGCCGTCCCACGTTCCCGAGGAGGAGCTGGAGGATCGCCCCCGCCCGGATCATCTGGACCGCCGTCGAGTGCTGCGTCCAGCCGAGCGCGTACGTGATCGTCCCCGCGCGCTGGGCGTTTCCGGTCGAGGTCACGAGTTCCGCGACCTTCTCGAAAGTGGCCTTTGGCGTGCCGCAGATGCGCTCGACCATCTCGGGGGTGTAACGGTCCACGTGCGCCTTCAAGAGCTGTAAAACGCAGCGGGGGTTCTGCATCGTCGGATCGACTCCGTACGCCTTGCTCTTGGGATCCGGCTCGTACGCCCACGCGTCCTTGGCGTATTCGCCCTTGCCCTGGTCGAAGCCGGAGAAGAGGCCTTCCGTAAAGGCGTACTTCTCGCCGATGATGTAGGGCCCGTTGGTGTGAATCTTGACGTAGTCCTCGTGGTAGCGCTTTTTTTCGATCGCGTACCGGATGATGCCGTTCAAGAACGCGATGTCGGACCCGGGACGGAGCGGCGCGTAGAGGTCCGCGACCGCGGCCGTGCGCGTGAAGCGCGGATCAACCGCGACGAGCTTGGCGCCGCGGGTCTTCTTCGCCTCGAGGAACCACTTGAATCCGACCGGATGGTTCTCCGCCGGATTGCCGCCCATCGCGAGGATGACATCGGCGTTCTTGATGTCCACCCACCCATTGGTCATCGCCCCCCGACCGAACGTGGCGGCCAAACTGGCCACCGTGGGGCCGTGTCAAACCCGGGCCTGGGAATCTCGGTACGGCACCCCCAGGGCCGAGATGACTTTCCACTGGAGGAAATTGAATTCGTTCGTGTCGGTGCAGCCCCCGATCATCGCCATTCCGGGGTTGCGGTTGACGACCTGGCCTTTGGCGTTTTTCGCGACGAAGCACTTGTCGCGGGTCGTCTTGATGTTCCGGGCGATCTTGGCGATCGCGTCGTCCCAGCTGATGTCCTCCCACTTGTCGGAGCCGGCTCGGCGCACCTTCGGCTTCGTGATCCGGTTGGCGTTCTTGATGTCTTCCTTGAGGGTGATTCCCTTCGGGCACAGGCTCCCGCGGCTGATCGGGTGGTCCGGGTCGCCTTCGACGTGGACGACGGAAGCCTTGACGTTCTTCGCCTTGTCTCCGAGGGTGTGGATGATCACGCCGCAGGAAACCGCGCAGTAGGGACAGATGCTGCGCGTCTCCGTGGTGCGCGAGATCTTGAACTCGCGCATCTCGGCCTTTGCGGCCGAAACATCGAACCCGAGCGCGACCGAACCACCGACGACCGACGCTTTCAGGAATCCGCGGCGGGTAAGCTCCATGGGGCCTCCTCCACGCGGGAAAACGGGTAGTTCGTATTTCGGGCCTATTCCCTACCTCTGGCGAGCCGTTGTCAAGAAAATTATCGCGTCTCGAAACGACGTTCGCGGTCTCCGTCAGGAAGCCGTTCGGAGCCTCCGGGGATGCGAGTAAACGTTGAAGCGCGATCCTCGAAGAAAACCCACGAGCGTCAGACCGGCGGCGTCGGCCAGCTCGACCGCCAGGCTGGAGGGGGCGGAAACGGAAGCGAGAATGGGAATGCCCGCGGCCGCGGCCTTCTGCGCGATCTCGAAACCGGCCCGCCCGGAGACGACCAGGACGCGGTCGGAAAGAGGAAGCCGCTCTCCGAGCCAGGCCGAGCCGATCAGCTTGTCCACCGCGTTGTGGCGGCCGATGTCTTCGCGCACCGCTTCGAGCCGCCCGGAGGCGTCGAAGAGGCCGGCCGCGTGAAGGCCCCCCGTCTGGGCGAAGACCGACTGCTCGGCCCGGAGACGGTCGGGCATCCGGACGAGGATTTCGGGGGCGAGGTGCAGGTCGGAAGCGACGGGCGGCCGCTCGCTCGAGAGCACGTTTTCGATGGAAGTCTTCCCGCAGACTCCGCACGCTGAGCCCATGACCGTGCGCCGCCGCAGGGACTCGCCGCGGGCCAGGGCCTCCTTCGAGACCGTGGCGATCACGACGTTGGCGGCGAGCTCCGGATCGATCCGAGGGTCGGTCGGCCGTCCGAGCTCCACGAGGTCCGTCCGGCGATCGAGCAGCCCCTCGGCGAAGAGGAGGCCCGCGGCGAGCTCCTCGTCGTGCCCGGGGGTTCGCATCGTGGTGACGAAGGATTCTCCCTTGCCCGCGCCGCTTGACTTCAACCGGATCTCGAGCGGCTCTTCGACGGCGACCGCGTCCTCGCGCTCCGTCTCGCCATTGCCGTCCCGGGAGATCACGCGGACACGGTCGACGGAGGACATGGGGGGATTGTGACAGGTGACAGGTGGTAGGTGACAGGTGACAGGTGACAGTTCGGAACTGAAAACTGTGAACTGAAAACTGAAAACTAGGGCACTAGAAGCACCTTTCCGCTCGTCTTTCGGCCTTCCAGCAGCGTGTGCGCCTGCGCCGCCTCCGCCAGCGGGATCTCGCGGAAGACCTTGACGGCGAGCTCGCCCGCCCGGATCCATTCCAGAACGTCCGTCGAGCGCTCGATCAGCTCCTCCCGGCTGGCCGTGTAGTGGACGATGGTCGGCCGGGTCAGGTACAGCGAGCCCTTCTGGTGCAAGACCTGGGGATCGACCGGGTCGACTCTCCCGCTCGACTGTCCGAAGAGAACCAGCGTTCCCCGCTGGGCGAGGCAGTCGAGGCTCCCCTCGAAGGTGTCTTTGCCCACCGAGTCGTACACCACCTGCACGCCCTTTCCTCCCGTCAGCCGCCGCACCTCCGGGACGAAATCCCCGAGGCGGTAGTCGATCGTCTCGTGGGCGCCGGCCGCGCGGGCGAGGGCCGTCTTCTCCGGTCCGCCCGCCGTCCCGATCACGCGCGCCCTTGACCGACGGGCGATCTGGCAGAGGAGCAGACCGACGCCGCCGGCGGCCGCGTGCACCAGGCAGGCGTCTCCCGGCTTCAAAGGGTAGGCGGAGCGCGCCAGATAGTGCGCCGTCATTCCCTGGAGGAGCGCCGCGGCGGCCTGCCGCGCGGAAACCCCAGCGGGCAACGCGACGAGCCTGTCCGCGCGGGCGGTGGCGTATTCCGCGTAGGACCCGGCGAAGTTGATCGAGCCGACGCGATCCCCCCGGGAGAGGCCGGCAACGCCGGCGCCCAGGGCCTCGACGGTGCCGGCGCCCTCGATGCCGAGCGTCATGGGAAAGGGCGCCTTGTATTGCCCCGTCCGGAAATAGACGTCGATGAAGTTGACGCCCGCGGCTTCGATCCGGACGAGAACCTCGCCCTCCTTCGGCTCGGGCCTGCCGACCTCCTCCAGCCGCATCGCCTCGGGCCCGCCCGGGGCCGCCACGCGAATCGCCTTCATTCGATCCTCCCTCGCATCTCCATTACACCGCATTCGGCGACCCGGGTTCTCGACGCCGGCCGTCGAGGCTCGATCTCCCGGGTCCGGCAACGCTCGGAAAGGCTAGAGTTGCGGCATGCCGAAGAAGAGGAGGAGCCCGGCCGCATGGATCTGATCAATCCGATCGTTCGGCGCTGGACCGAGGACGCGAGGATGGATCCCGAGGCGTTCTGGGCGCGGGCGGCGAAGGAGCTGCCCTGGTTCCGCGCCTGGGACAGGACGTTCTCGTGGAATCCGCCGACCTTCCGGTGGTTCGAAGGCGGGCGGACGAACCTCGCGTGGAACGCCCTCGACTTCCACGTGGACCGCGGCCGCGGCGGCCAGGCGGCGCTCGTCGCTTTGAACGAGAGAGGGGAGCGGCGGGTCTTCACCTACGGGCAGATGCGTCACGAGGTGGAGCGGGTCGCGGCGGCGCTCCGAGGAATGGGCATCGCGAAGGGCGACCGGATCACGATCTACATGCCGACGTCCGCCGAGGCGATTCTCCTCATGCTCGCCGCCGTGCGGATCGGGGCGATCCACATGGTCGTCTTCGCCGGATTCGGAGAGCGCGCGCTCGGCGACCGGATCCGCGCCAGCGGGTCGCGGCTCGTCTTCGCGACGGACATCACGTTCCGAAAGGGCAAGAACGTGCCGCTGAAACGGATCGTGGACGCGGCGCTCGAAGGGGAGCCGCACGCGGTCGAGCACGTCGTCCTGCTCCGGCGCTTGCCCGCGGGGGCGCCGGACACGGCCCCGATGCGCGCCGGGCGGGACCTTCTCTGGGAGGACTTCCTCTCCCGCGGCGCCGGGTCGAGCGGGGCCCACGAAGTCCTGGAGTCCAACGAGCCGGCCTTCATCCTCGCGACCTCCGGAACGACCGCAAAGCCGAAGCTCGCCGTTCACACGCACGGCGGCTACGCGGTTCACATCGCGAGCATGGGGCGCTGGTGCTTCGGGCTGCGTGCGGGCGAGGTCTGGTGGTCCACCTCCGACATCGGGTGGATCGTGGGCCACAGCTACATCGTCTACGCGCCGCTCCTGGCCGGCTGCACGACGCTGGCGTACGAAGGCTCGATCGACCATCCCGCTCCCGACGCGGTCTGGAAGATCGTCGAGGAATTCGGCGTGACGGGGATCTTCACGTCGCCCACCGCGGTGCGGCTCCTGATGCGGTACGGGGAAGAGGCCGCCCGATCCTCCGATCTCTCCTCGCTCGAGAGGGTCTTCTGCGCTGGAGAGGTCTTGAACGCGCCGGCCTGGGATTGGCTTCAGAATCGCGTGTTGCGCGGCCGGGTTCCCGTGATCGACCACATGTGGCAGACGGAGACGTCCGGGCCCATCTTCGGCAACCCGTACGGAATCTCCCTCCTGCCGATCAAGCCGGGGTCCGCCACCATCCCGCTGCCGGGAATCGACTGCGCGGTGGTCACGCCGGAGGGCGAGCCGTGCGGCCCCGGGGAGAAGGGGATCATGGTCATCCGGCGGCCGTTCCCGGGCTTGACCGCGTCGCTCTGGGGGGAGCTCGAGCGGTACGGCGAAGACTACTGGAAGAAGATCCCCGGCGTGTATTACACGGGCGATTCGGCCCACGTGGACGAAGACGGCTACGTGTGGTTCGCCGGCCGCGCGGACGAGATCATAAAGATCGCCGGCCACCGCCTCGGGACCATCGAGGTGGAGACCGCGTGCCTCCAGCACCCCGCGGTGGCGGAGGCCGGCGTGACGGGACGGCCCGACGAGATCCGCGGCGAGGTCATCTCCGCCTTCGTCGTGCTGAAGCAGGGTCACGCGCCTTCGGCCTCGCTCCGACAGGAGCTTCTCGAGACGGTGCGGCGCGAGCTCGGTCCGGTCGCCGTTGTCGGGGAGCTCAATTTCGTGCAGATCCTTCCGAAGACGCGCAGCGGCAAGATCATGCGGCGCGTCCTGAAGGCTGTCACGCTCGACCGCGAGCCCGGCGACATCACGACGATCGAGGACGAAGGCTCGGTCGAGGAGGCCCGCCAGGCGTGGCAGCAGATGAGGGAGCAGATCTCCGCGCAGCAGTCATAGCGGGAGTGGCTGTCAGCTATCAGCTTTCAGCTATCGGCCAGGCGGTCATGGGTTCGGCTGTAACCGGATGTTCTGGTGAGATCGGCCGTAGGAGCGGGGCTTGTCCCCGCCCGGCGGCCGTGAGGCCGCCCGACGTTCTCAGTTCCGGAGCACTACCCGATCCGCCTCCAGGCGAGCGTGCGCTCGACAGGCACTCCCGCGCGCACGAGCGGCGGAGGGCGCAATGTCAAGAGATCCCCGGAGAAGGAATAGAAACGCTTCAGGTCGCGGCCGACGCGGTTGGGTATGAGAGCCACTTCGACGTGGTGGAGCACGAAGCCCTCTTCCGCATGGAGCGTGAACCGCCCCGCGTAGGCCCCGTAGCCTGCGGCCGCGATCGCGCGCTCCGAATCCGTCGGCGACTCCTCGGATCTCCAGGGGGGGCGGGAGCGGCGCATGAAGTTGACGCTGACGTGCCCCGACGCCGTATAGACGAGATGGCCCGCCGGGTCCGGGCCGAAGTCCGGAGGGTCTCCGGTCGTACCGTCCGGGAGCCGGTCCCGAATGGAGACGAGGCTCCAGACTCCGAGCAGATGCGTTCGGTCCAACTTTTCGTCCATCGGTTTTTTCTCCCGGGGAGGCGGATTCGGCTTCGGCCTCGCCCCCAATCGGTCATATAGTCTGCGCCAACCAAATCTCAGGAGGAATTCAATGAAGAGATCGGGAGTTCTTCTGGCCCTTGCCGCCGCCATCGCTCTCGCGCTCCCGGCGCCCGCGAAAGCCGCCGACAACACGATCGTTTTCGGCGCGGCGATCTCCATCACGGGAAAGACCGCGAAGGAGGGGGAGTACACGCGGGACGGGTATCAGTTCGCGATCGACCGGTTGAACGAGCTCGGGGGAATCAAAGTCGGAGGAAAGAGCTACAAGCTCGCGCTGAAGTATTACGACGACGAGACGAAGCCCGAGCGGACGGCGCAGTTGATCGAGAAGCTCATCAACGAGGACAAGGTCAACCTCATTCTCGGCCCGTACGGCTCGTCGCCGACCGGCACGGCCGCGCCGATCTGTGAGCGGTACAAGATCCCGATGGTCGAGGCCAACGGCTCGGCGGAGAGCATCTTCTCGAAGGGTTACAAGTACTCGTTCATGATCCTCTCTCCCGCGAAGCTCTACCTGCGCGGCATCCTCGACGTCGTCCGTTCGAAGGACCCGGCCGCGAAGACGGTGGCGATCCTCGGGGAGAACGAGTCCTTTTCGAAGGAAGTGGCGCAGGGCGCCGCCGACTACGCGAAGGAGAAGGGGATGGAGGTCGTGTACCACGAGCTCTACCCGAGCAACGCGCAGGACGTCTCGGCGCTGCTGACCGCGATCAAGGGGAAGAATCCCCACGTCGTGCTGGGATCCGGGCACCTGCAGGACTCGCTCCTGATCGTCAAGCAGTCCAAGGACCTGGGCGTCTCGCCGCGCGCCATGGGCTTCTCCGTCGGTCCCTCCTCGCCGGAATTCCGCGAGAACCTGAAGACGACCGCGGACTACATCTTCGGCGCCACGCAATGGACGGAGTCCCTGCGCTACACCGGAGACGATCCCTGGAAGACCCCGAAGGCCTTCGGAGACGCTTTCCGCGTGAAGCACCCGAATTACAAGTCGATTCCCTATCAGGTCGCGGAATCGGCGGTCGCCGTGATCGCGTACCAGCGGGCGATCGAGAAGGCGGGGACCCTCGACCCGACGAAGGTTCGCGACGCGCTGGCCGATCTCGATCTGATGACGTATTACGGCCGCGTCAAGTTCGACTCGCGCGGCGTCAACATCTACAAGCCGATGGCGGTCGAGCAGTACCAGCCGGACGGCAGCAAGTACACGGTCTGGCCCTCCGATGTGGCCGAGAAGCCGGCGCTCTACCCGATGCCGGCGTGGGACAAGAGATAGGTGGCAGGTGTCAGGTTGCAGGTGACAGGCGGTAGGAGATAGGGATCGACAGGTCGGGCAGGTCCGCGACCTGTCACCTGTCGCCTGTCACCCGTCACCTGCTATGTCCTCCGGCGAGTTCTGGCAGATCGCGGTCAACGCGCTCCTGCTCTCGGGCATTCTCTCGCTCGTGGCCCTCGGGTTCTCGCTCGTCTGGGGCATCATGAACATCGTCAATCTCTCCCACGGCGCGTTCATCGTCGTGGGGGCGTACCTGACCTTCTGGCTCCACCACCTCTTCCACGTCGATCCGTTCCTGTCGATCCCGATCTCGATGGTCGCGCTCTTCGGGCTCGGCTACCTGATCCAGAGAACGCTCATCAACCAGATCATTCGGGCGCCGCTTCTCGCGACGTTCCTCCTGACGTTCGGGCTCGAGATCCTGATCGTCAACCTGCTGAACTTCTTCTTCAAGGCGGACACGCGCTCCGTCATGACCCCGTACAGCGGCACCGGCTTCACGCTCGGCCCGGTCCGCGTTCCCTACATTCGCCTGGGCGCGCTCATCGTCTCTCTCGCTCTGGTCCTGGCGCTTGGCGCGTTCCTGACCCGCACCCGTCTCGGGCGGGCGATCCGGGCGACGGGCATGGATCTCGATGCGGCCCGGCTGACGGGCGTCAAGGTCCGCACGATCTACGGCCTGACGTACGGCATCGGCGCGGCGCTTGCGGGCGCGGCGGGGTCTCTCCTCGCGATGGTCGTCTCCTTCGATCCCAACCTCGGCGGCACCTACACGGAGCGCGCGTTCGTGATCTGCGTCCTCGGCGGCCTCGGCAACGTCGTCAACGTCCTGATCGGCGCCGCCGTGTATGCGGTGGTCGACGTGTTCGTCGGCTCCCGGCTGCCTTCGCTTTCGCAGGCGGTCACGTTCGGCATCCTGGTGCTCGTCCTGGTCGTGCGTCCGCACGGGATC
>DATNMZ010000302.1:0-2153 GCA_035602095.1 Thermoanaerobaculia bacterium | reverse complement strand
CTCGCCGAAGACGAAGGAGATGTTCGCCTTGCGGTCCGCGAAAAGGCCGTTCTTCGTCTCGACACCGCCGGTGCTTGGAACCTCGGAGTAGGGGCCGAACTCCGAGACCGCTTTCACTTCCTCCTTCGACATTCCAAGTCTCCACGGGCCGTAGCCGATGACTGGCGGCGGCTCGTGATTCGTTGACGGGGTGAGGACTTGTGCGACAAGGATAAGCGTTGCGATCAGCATGTTGGCCTCGTGCCACCGCTAGGAGACGGCGATCCACCCGTGAATCAGCCCGCCGATGACGGCCCCGCCGATCGCTCCGAGAATCAGGATCGGCGCGAACGCTTTCGTGATGATCGCGTCTGGCAGGCTGAGCAGGACTCCGAAGAGGAGGCCGACCGCCCAGCCGGGCCACGGGAGTCGAACGCAACCGATCACGAAGCCGATCGCGAAGCGGTTGAGGAAGGCTCCGAGAAGCGCCGCCCTCTTGTCCGGAAACTGCATCGGAATCATCAGGCCGGCCGAAAGCGCTCCGAAGATCAAGCCGGCGAACGCACCCCATCCGATCTTCGACATCGGGCCTCCTCTGAGCTATCGAGAATAGCGCGCTCATGCTGCGAGGGTGAGAATCCGGCGACTTTTCCCCTCTCCGGTCTGACCCGGGTCAGGTTCGAGCACTCTGAATTCCCCTCTCCCCGCGGGGAGAGGGGGCAGACGGGTTGCAGTGCTAGCTTTCAGCGGTCACGGCAATTTTCCGCCGAACAGGTTCATTCGCCCGCGGCGCGCGAAGTCTCCCCGAAGTAACCGAGGGAGGAGGCGCGCGCCGCGAGGTTAGAAGCCGGCAAATTTTCTTCCCCGGCGTTTCACGAAAGGGGAACCTGCCGATGTCGAGCATGATCACCGCTTCGGTCGGCGCCGCCGGGGGCGTCAACCGGTTCAACGACGTCGGGACCGTCCAGCGGCTCCTGAATCAGGTCCCTCCTCCGTCGGGGGGCCCCACGCCTCCCCTGCAGCCGGACAGCCAGTGCGGGCCGAAGACGATCGCCGCGATTCAAAAGTTTCAGCTCCGGCAGTTCGGGTGGTCGGGCGCGGATGGGCGCGTCGATCCAAACGGACAGACGCTCCGGAGGCTGAATGACTTCGACATTCCCCTCTTGACGACGGCATCCATTCTGATGTGCCCTCACGGCGCCCCGGTCATGGCGGTACTCGCCGGAGTGAGCATTTTCAGCCGCCCGTCTCCTGCGCCCGGAATCCTCGCGCTTCACGTCAACGACGTCTTCACGGTGGCCGGTTGCCCCTTCTTCATCCAGCAGCCGTCGCCGTGCATCCTGGCTCGATGGATCACGATGTCCGAAGGCCTCTTTCTCAACATTCGGAGCGTCGGAACGTGCCTCTCGCCCGTCCAGATTCCGCAGGGCCCCGTCAACGTCCTGAAGGCATGAACGGAACGTCAGCGGAGCTTGCGTTGGCGGGAGAGCGGTGTCGTGACTGCGGAAGGTGAGCGCCGGACATTCTAAACGGAGGTCCCGGCTTTCTCCGTCTTCCGGTCCCACGGGCTCGCGCCTAACCGGTGCGCGTCTCGCGAGGCCGCGGCTCGAGGAGCGCTCTCGGGCTCCGGGCCCACCCGTTTCTCTTTGGCGAGCGCCTCGGTGAGCGCCAGAATCGTGCGGTGCTGAAAGAGATGTCTCGGCGTCAGGTCGAAGCCCGCCTGATTCGCGCGCGTCGTGATCTGGAAAATCAAGAGCGAATCGCCACCCAGCTCGAAGACGTCGTCGCGGAGCCCGACCCGATCGACACGCAGGACTTCCGCCCAGATCGCGGCGAGAGTCCTCTCCGCCTCCGTGCGGGGAGCGAGAAAAGTCTCTTCCGCGAGAGGGTGGAGGCCTCGGGGCGGCGGGAGAGCCCGGTAGTCCACCTTGCCGTTTGCGGTGAGAGGGAGCGCGTCCAAGACTTCGATCGCCGCGGGCACCATGGAAGCGGGCATGGACTGCTTGACCAGGGAACGGATCTCGGGCACGAGGCGCCGCGCGAGAGCCGAGCGCGCCGGACTGTTTGCGTACTCGTTCCAGGGCCTCGGCCGCGCGACGACTCGTGACAGCCCGGAAGGAGCCCGGACACCCGCCAACGCGGGAGCGCGCCGGAACAGGAGATCACAGCGCCCG
>DATNMZ010000301.1:0-7533 GCA_035602095.1 Thermoanaerobaculia bacterium | reverse complement strand
CGTCTTCGACGGGAATCGCGCGCGGCGGGAGGCGCCCGCGTCCGGAACCGTCGAGGCGGACGTGATCGCCGTGCGATCCGCGCTGCTCGGACTGTCGTGGGAGGGTCTGGCGCGTTTGCGCGCGGATGGCCGAGAAGTCCTCTGGCGCGGGAGGGGAGGGACCGCGGCGCGGCTCTGGGACCATTTCCCGCGCGCGCTCTCCGGATCGCTCGCCGCGGTCACCCGGGATCGCCGCCCGCTCGACGTGCCGGTGAACGTCCGGGTCTGGATCCTCCGCTCGCCCGCGGGCATCACTTTCTCGACCGGCGCGGAAAGCGGGAGCGCCAGCCCGGATGTCCCATCGCGATGAGTGGCGGACGAGATGCCCCTCACCCCGGCCCTCTCCCGCCGGGAGAGGGGGCATAAAGGCCTGCCGCCGACGTTACTCTGCGGCCACTCTTGCCGGTTCGTCGTTCGCAAACCGGACGACGGCGAGGGCGAGGGCGACCACGACAGGGCCGAGAAACATCCCGATCGGCCCGAAGGCGCCGATTCCTCCGAGCACGCCGAAGAAGATCGGGAGCGTTGATATCTCCGCGCGGCCCGAGATCAGAAGGGGCCGGAGAACGTTGTCGGCGGAGCCCACGATGAGCGCGCCCCAGGCTGCCAGCACGATCGCCCAGACCCAGCGGCCCTGCGCGGCGAGCACGATGGCGCCCGGCACCCACACGAATGCCGTGCCTCCGACCGGGAGAAGCGAAGCGATCGCGGCGATCACCCCGAAGACGACGGGAGACGGAAGGCCGCAGACCTCGAAAGCCAGGCCGATGAGCGCCCCCTGGACGAGCGAGGTCAGAAGCGAGCCGTACACGACGGCCTTCGTGACGGACGACAGGTGCTCGACGAGACGGGCCTTGCGCCCCGCCGGGACCGGGAGGACGCCCAGGAACTCGGACGCCATTTCGTCGCCGTCGCGAAAGAAAAAATACAGGATGAACAGCATGAGCAGCAGGGATGCGAAGACGCCGAGCGCGCCCAGGAGGAGCACCTTGCTGCTCGCGACGGCGACGTCCAGCGCAGTTTTCGAGGCGTCGACGAGCCACTGCTGAATCTCTGCGGCCGTGATGGGTGTCTTCGCGTCGATCCATCGCACCGCGCGGTCGAGCACCGGGATGCGGAAAAGGTCCATCGGCTTTTCGATCTGATAGCGCGTGCCGAGCGCCGACACTTTTCCGGCGAGCTCGGCGACCTGCCGGGCGAAGAGCATTCCGAGGAGCACCATGGGCACGATCACGCCGAGCAGGACGGCGAACGTCAGGAAGAGGGCGGCCGCCCCCTTCCGGCCGCGCAGGCGGCGACGCAGCACGACATTCACCGGGAACAGCATGAAGGCGAGCAGTCCGGCCCAGAGGATCGGTCCGACGAAAGGCCGGAAGATGAGCCAGAGGAGATAGAGAAGAAGCAGCGCGAAGCCGATCGAGAACGCCCGCACCGAAAAACGGTCCTCTCCCCGCACTTCTGTCTCCGCGGCGATGCTATAGCATGCACCGTTCGATGATCTGGGCCGGCCGACACGCCTCCGGAGACCGCATTCGCGAGCGGGCCGACGCCCCCGGTTCAGAAGCGGGCGATCGGCATCTCGAGCGGGCGGACGGGCCGGCTTCGCCCTGCGGCCCGTCGCCCGAGCGCGCGCTCGCCGCGCGACCCGATCGGGCGCTCGCGGCGAGAGTGTTTCGGGAGGAGGCCGCCCGGGAGGGTTTTGCCCGCTGCGGCATCGCGCGCGCCGAGACTCCGTCCGGCTTCGACAAGTTCCGGCAGTGGCTCGCGGAGGGACGCCACGCCGGGATGAAGTACCTCGAGGAGACCGCGGCGGTCCGCGCCTCTCCGCAGCGGTTGCTCGCCGGAGCGCGGTCCGTCGTCTGTCTCGCCGCGCCCCACGGCGCAGAGCCTCTCGTCGCTGCCGATGGATCGCGCGTCGCCCGCTATGCCGGTGGGCCCGATTACCACGGGACCTTGCGGGCCCGCGCCGTCCGCGTCGCGGAGGCCGCCCATGCGCGTCTCGACGGCGGGTTTGCCTGGCGGGTCTGCGTCGATTCGACGCCTCTGGCGGAACGCTCCTTCGCCGCGGCCGCCGGTCTCGGCTGGATCGGGAAGAACGGTTGCCTGATCGACCCCGAGCTCGGTTCGTTCCTTCTTCTCGCCGAAATCGTAACGGACCTGGACATCGCCGCCGACGATCCGATCGCCGAGCGGTGCGGCTCCTGTGTCCGCTGTCTCGAGGCGTGCCCGACGAGCGCGTTCATCGCCCCGGGGCTGCTCGATGCGAGCCGATGCCTGGCCTACTGGACGATCGAGCACCGCGGCCCGATTCCCGACGCGATCAAGGAACAGCTCGGCGACCGGGTCTTCGGGTGCGACGACTGCCAGGACGCCTGCCCCTGGAACGCTCCTCTACTGCCTCCGCGCGAAGTTTCCCTGCCCACCCGCGCGCAGTGGGTCGCGATGGGAGGCGGGCATTTCCGGCGCGGGTTCGGCGCCACGGCGTTGAACCGCGCGGGTCGGCGGGGGATCCAGCGAAACGCCGCCATCTCGGGGGCATGCGAGCAAGACGGCGCGTCGGCCGCGGCCCTCGCCGCCGCCCCCCCGCCCGCCGACCGGGGCCTCGCGGACGCCCGCGCCTGGTCGCTTGCAAGGATCTCCCCCGCTCCTCCGGCTCCGAGGTCTCTGCGATGAGCGCAAAGATTCCGCTCTTCCTGATCCTGTTCGTGCTCTCCCTGGTGATCTCGGCGTTCTTCGCCGCCGCGGAGACCGCGCTCGTCTCGCTCTCGAGAATCGACCTCCAGCGCCTCCGCGAGAAGGGCGACCGGCGCGGTGCCCTGATTCGCGCGTTGAAATCGAGGACCTCGGCGCTCCTCGCGACGATCCTGATCGGCCAGAACCTCGCCATGAGCTCCGCGTCGGCCCTCGCCACCGCCCTCGCAACCGGGTGGATGGGGGAGAAATGGGGCGTTCCCGTCGCGATTCTCGTCTCCACCGTGACGCTCTTCGTGTTCGCCGAGATGACGCCGAAGGCGATCGGAGCCGCTTCCCCCCTTCCAACCGCCCGCGCCGTCGCGGTCCCGATGACCTGGATCATGAAGGTCTTCTCCCCCGTCGTCACTCTCGTCGTCCAGCTCACGACACGCGCCCTGCGTCTCCTGGGAATCGCGGAAAAAACTCCCTCGCTCACCGAGGAGGAGATGAAGAGCGTGTTCAACCTCGGCGCGGACGAGGGGGTCATCCACGGCGAGGAGAAGCGGCTCCTCCACAACGTGCTCGAATTCGGGGAGAGGACGGTCCGCGACATCATGGTCCCTCGCACGCGCGTCGTCGCCGTCCCGGACACGGCCCGGTTTTCGGAGGTCCGGATGGTGCTGCGGGAACACAAGCTGTCGCGCCTGCCCGTGTACCGCTCGACGCTCGATAACGTCGTGGGAATCCTCCACGCGAAAGACCTCTTCGACGTCACGGACGAGGAGGAGGAGGGATTCACCCTCGAGAAATACCTCGATCCGCCGTTCCTCGTCCCCGAGTTCAAGCCTGCCGAAGACGTGTTTCGCGAGATGCGCCGCCGGAGGACCCACATGGCCGTGGTGGTGGACGAGTTCGGAGGGACCGCGGGGATCGTCACGATCGAGGACGCAATCGAGGAGCTGCTCGGCCCGATTCAGGACGAATTCGACGACGAAGAGACGCCGGGGTTCGTCGCAACGGGCAAGCAGCAGTTCCTCCTGGAGGGGTCGTTCCGCCTCGACGACCTCGAGAGACAGTTCGGCATCTCGCTCCCCCGGGAGCAATCCGAAACGATCGCGGGACATCTCATGCTCCGATTCGGACGGATCCCGCGAAAGGGAGAGCGGTGGCACGGACGGCGGGCGGACTTCGTGATCGAAGAGGCCAATCCGACGGGAATCGACAAAGTCCTCATGATCCTGCCCGAGAAACGGGAATCGACGGGGACGGCGATCCCGATCGGGAGGCGGGAATCGACGGGATCCATGGCGGTCCCGGAGAAGAAAGCCCGGAAGTGACCGCCCCGACCCGAACCGTCACCCTGATTCGGGGCGACGGCATCGGCCCCGAAGTGGCCGACGCGGTCCTTTTCATCCTCGAGAGCGCCGCGGCACCGATCGCCTTCGAGGAGATGGTCGTCGGCCGCGAGGCGGAGAGGACGGAAGGCGACCCTCTCCCGCCGCGCGTCCTCGAATCCATCCGGAAGAACCGCGTGGCTTTGAAGGGCCCCGTCGGAACCCCCGTGGGAAAGGGATTCGCCTCGATCAATGTCCGCCTCCGCCAGACTCTCGATCTCTACGCGAACCTCCGGCCGGTAAAAAACGTTCCCTCGGTGCCGAGCCGCTTTCAGGGCGTGGATCTCGTCGTAGTGCGCGAGAACACGGAGGACCTCTACAGCGGCCTCGAGCACGTCGTCGTGCCCGGCGTCGTCGAGTCTCTCAAGATCATCACGGAGTACGCCTCCACGCGGATCGCGCGATACGCCTTCGAGTACGCGCGGCGCCACGGGAGGCGGCGGGTGACGGCGATCCACAAGGCGAACATCATGAAGCTCTCGGACGGGCTCTTCCTCGATTGCTTCCGCCGCGTCGCCGAGAATTATCCCGACATTGCCGCCGACGACCGGATCGTGGACGCGGCGTGCATGCGGCTCGTCATGAATCCCGAGACCTTCGACATGCTCCTGCTCGAGAACCTCTACGGCGACATCGTCTCCGACCTCGCGGCCGGTCTCGTCGGAGGGCTCGGTCTCGTGCCCGGCGCCAACATCGGGCCCGACGTGGCCGTCTTCGAAGCGGTGCACGGCACGGCGCCCGACATCGCCGGGCAGGACAAGGCCAACCCGACGGCCCTGCTTATGAGCGCGATTCTGATGCTCCGGCACCTCGAGCTTTCGGATCTGGCCGAGCGGATCGAGCGGGCGCTTCTCGCGACTCTCGCGGAGGGCGCGCGAACGGCCGATATCGGCGGGTCGCTCGGCACCCGCGCTTTCGCGAGGGCCGTGGCCGACCGCGTCCATTGACCTCCGACGTGCCGGACCGCCTTCCGAGCCCCCCTGTTTCGGAGCGCCGCGCGCGACAGCCTTCGTCCTTCCCGCTCTCGGCGGACGAGGCTCTCTGGTCGGGCGCGCCGCTCGACCCGGCGGCTCTCTTCTCCCGGAGGGCGCCGCTCGAAGTCGAGATCGGAAGCGGAAAGGCGCGGTTCCTGATCGAGGCGGCGCGCGCCAATCCCGCCCATGACTTCCTGGGAGTCGAGCGGTCCCTCTCCTACTATCGGATCTGCAGGGACCGGGTCATTGCCTCGGGGTTACCCAACGCGCGGGTGGTGCGGGCGGACGGGCGCCTCTACGCCGGGGCTCTCGGGGAAGGCTCCGTGCGCGCGTTCCACGTCTACTTCCCCGATCCCTGGCCGAAGAGGAAGCAGAAAAAGCGGAGGCTCTTGGACGGCGTCACGCTCGAAGTGCTCGCGGAGTGTCTCGAGCCCGGAGGTTTCCTCCGCATTGCGACGGACCACCCCGACTACGGCACTTTCTTGGAGCCGGTCCTCACAACGGTACCCGCCCTCGAGCGGCGGGCCTGGGACGCGCTGCCGCCGCCGCCCCCGACGCACTACGAGCTCAAGTACCGGCAGCAGGGACGCCCGATCTGGAGGTTTCTGCTGCAGAAGCGCGTGACACCCGTCCCCTGACACCCGTCACCCGTCACCTGTCACCTGTCACCTGTCACCTGATTACGGCGACGCCGGAGGCATCGGTCCAGCGAACGACACCACCTTCCGCAGGAAAATCGAGAAGTACTGGGCGCCGGAGCCGAGCGCGACGGCGACGACCAGCCACAGCATCGCCTTTGCGGGAAGCGTAAAAAAGGCGAACCGCTCGGAGAGAATCAACAGCGATATCGCCACGATCTGCGAGGCCATCTTCACTTTTCCCCACGCGGACGCGGCGATGAGCACGCCCTGATCGGACGCGATCGCCCGCAGCCCCGTCACCGCGAATTCCCGTCCGACCACGACGACGACCATCCAGGCCGGCACGAGCCCGACCTCCACGAGAGAGATGAAGGCCGCGGAGATGAGGAGCTTGTCCGCGATCGGATCGAGGAGAGTGCCGAGAGTCGTGATCTCGCCCCGGCGGCGGGCGAGCCATCCATCCAGAAAGTCGGTCAGGGTCGCCGTCAGGAAAATGGCGAGCGCCACGATCTCGCGCCCCTCGAACTTCGTCAGCAGGACGACGACGAGAAAAGGGACGAGGAAGATCCGGAGCAGCGTGAGCGCGTTCGGGAGGTTCAGTCTCAAGAGATTGGCGCCGGAAACGTCCTGTCCCCCCGGCCCGGTCGGTCGGCGGGACGCGGAATCGGGACGCACCCGGTGATAATAGACCCATGAACGTCCCCTGTCCGATCCACGGGAGCAAGCGCGCGCATCGGGGTTGCCATCACTGCCGCCGGCCCATCTGCAAGTTGTGCGAGCTCAAGATGCGGGGACACCTCTACTGCTCCTCGCGCTGCGCCCGCAATGCGGGGCGCGACGACCTCAAGATGAGGGTTCGCGAGAGCCTCGGGCGGCCCGTCTCCGCCCGACTCGCGGTCGTGATCGTGCTCCTCGCCTGCTCCGCGCCCGCCGTCCTCGCCCTGAGAACGGTCGCGGAGCTCGATCGGCTCAACTCTTCCTCCTCTCTGCCCCCGCGCCGCGCGCCGCTCGCGCGGATCGAGCGGATCGCTCCGGGCGCCGACGGCGCAAGAATCGAAGGGACGGCCCCGTCCGGCGCGGCGGTGTTCCTTTTCGCGGATGGACGCTTCGTCGCCACGGGAGTCGCCGCCGATGGACGTTTCCGGTTCGAGGGCGTGAAGGCGGGAGGGCCATACCGCGTCGGCGCCCTCCCTCTTGCCGCCGCCGAAGGGCCGGCGACGGCGCCCTCCGCCGCCCCGGCGGAGTCCGCTCCGCCCCCGGTTCCGGCGGACCGCCGCGAGCCTCCCCTGCCGCCGGAGCGGCGCGTCGGGGACCTCGCTCCGCTGCCCCGGCTCGCGCCCGTCCCCGACCTCTCGCGCGGCCCGCGGGACCGCCGCGAGATCCTCGTCTCCTTCGACGCCGGCTCGTCCGACCGTGGAGCCCGTGAGATTCTCGCCGCCCTGCGCGAGCACCGGATCCAGACGACCATCTTCCTGACGGGAGACTTCATCCGGAAGTACCCGGATCTGACGCGCCGGATCGCGGCGGACGGCCACGAGGTCGGCAACCACACGGAGACGCACCCGCACCTGACGACGTATGCCCGGGACGGCCGGCAGGCCACGCGGCCGGGGGTCGACCGGACCTTCTTGACCGGCGAGCTCTCCCGCACCGCGCGCCTCTTCCAGGAGGCCACGGGCCGCCCGCTCGCGCCGGTCTGGCGGGCGCCCTTCGGCGAGCAGAACGAGGAGATCCGGCGCTGGGCCGCGGAGGCCGGGTACTGGCACGTCGGGTGGACGGGGGGCCGCGCGGGCCTCGACGGACTCGACTGGA
>DATNMZ010000300.1:0-3146 GCA_035602095.1 Thermoanaerobaculia bacterium | reverse complement strand
CTCCGCTCCCGCACCGCAAGGCTCCTCCCTCCCTTCGGTCGGGAGACTCCTCGCGGTGCGAGCGGATGAACCTCTGTGGCGAAAGATCGGCGTCGGGACTGCGGAAAGCGATCGCGCCATCCGTCGTTGAGTGCCGTAGGGGCGGCCCTTGCGGCCGCCCGCCCCGGGTACGGGCACCCGCCCTTGGCGTCCCTCGCTCCGCTCCTTCCTCGAGACAGCCGCGCTGCTGCTTGCCGCCCATTCCGATCCATCCGGGAGGCGAACGAAGTGAAGCGGAGTGAAGCCGGCGTGTTCCGTCATAAGATTCGCCCCACTCTTCCTTTCTGAAAAGTACGGAGGTCCCATGAGATCGAAAGTGATCGGCGCCTCGCTCCGAGCCTTCGCCGCGGGAGCCCTGCTCGCCGGACTCGCCATTCCTCCTCTCCGGGCGGCGGACCCGGAGATCAAGCTCGGGGCGGTCCTGCCCGTGACCGGAAAAGAGTCGAAGATCGGCGGCGCCTACAAACAGGCGACCGAGTTCGCCGTCAAGGAAGTCAACGACGCCGGAGGGGTCGACGTCGGCGGCAAGAAGCTGAAGATCAACCTGGTCCTCCTGGACGACACTTCGGATGCGGCGAAGAGCGCGCAGCTCGTCGAGCAGCTGATGGCGCAGCAGAAGGTCGACGCGGTCATCGGAGGCTACGGATCGCAGCTCGTCCAGGCGCAAAGCGTCGTTCCGGATCGGTACGGCATCCCGTACATCTCGGGAGGGGCCGGCGCGCGAGCGATCTACGGCCGGAGCAAATGGGTCTTCGGAACGCTGTCGCCCGTGGACGTCCTCGCGCAGACCCAGATGGAGTTCCTGGACAGCCTCGTCGCGTCCGGCAAGCTCAAGAAGCCTCTGAAGATCGCGCTCCTCACGGAAAACACGGAGCACGGAAAGGACTACGCCCAGGGCGTGCAGGACTTCGTGAAGGCGCACACCGGGCAGTTCTCGGTCGTGCTCGAGGAGAGCTTCGAGCTCTACACGCCCGACTTCAAGCCTCTCCTGACCCGGGTCCAGGGCGCCAGGGCCGATCTCTTCATGGCGGACGCCCATCTCGAGGACTACATCGCGATGCAGCGGACGTACACGCAGATGGGCCTGTACCACCAGATGCTCACGTACGGGGCCCGGGGGGCCGATGCCGCGGGGCGGAAGGCCCTCGGGGCCGCGACGGATTACATCTTCGCGAGCGGCTGGTGGTCGGACATGCTCCCTTACCCGCAGGTGAAGGCGTTCAACGCCAAGTGGAAGGCGGCGGCCGGCGCCGATCCGCAGTGGTACCACGCGACCGCCTACGAGACCGTCCGCGCGCTCGTGACGGCGATCCGGGCGGCCGGAAGCCTGAAACCGGAGGCGATCCGCTCCGCGTTGGCCCGTGTCGAGCTCAAGGATTCCATTCTTCCCGGCGGCGTGTTGAAGTTCACCGCGACCGGCCAGGCGGTGCTGCCGTTCGTCGTGACCCAGAACAAGCCGGGCGACAAGGTCGACATCGTCTGGCCGCGGGAGGCGAAGACCGGAGACCCGGTCGCGCCTGTTCCGCGCGGCTGACGCGGAGCGAACACCCGGAACCGTTCCCTATCCCTTTCCGCCCGCGTGAAGGAGCTCCTCGCCGTTCTCGTCAACGCCCTTCTCGCCGGAGGGCTCTACGCGACGATGTCGTACGGGCTCGCCGTGATCTACGGGGTCATGCGGATCATCAACCTCGCGCACGCGGGGATCCTCATGCTCGGCGCCTACTCCACCTTTTTTCTGTTCCACCGCTTCCACCTCGATCCGTTTCTCTCGCTCGCCGTGGTTCTCCCGGTCTTCTTCCTCTTCGGGGTGGCGCTCTACTTCCTCATCGTGCGGCGGCTGCCGCGGTCGGGGTCCACGCCGTCGATGGAATCGCTCCTGCTGCTCTTCGGCCTCTGGCTCGTCCTGCAGAACCTGGCCTACGCCCTCTGGGGCGGCGACACGCAGTCGATCCTGACCAGCTACACGATGAAGTCGGTCGAGCTCGCCGGCGTGCGGGTCGGCGTGCCGATGCTCCTCGTTTTCCTGGCGAGCGCCGCCTCGCTTCTCGTGCTGAACCTCTTCCTGCGCCGGACCTATCTCGGCAAGGCCATCCGCGCGGTGACGCAGAACCGCGATGCCGCGTTGATCGCCGGCGTGAACGCCGACCGGATCTCGGCGGCGGCGTTCGGGCTCGGGACCGCGTTCGCGGCGATGGCGGGAAGCCTCATGGCGACGCTCTACGCCTTCACGCCCGACTTCGGCCGGAGCTTTCTCCTGAAGGCCTTCTGCATCATCGTGCTCGGCGGTATGGAGAGTGTCACGGGTGTCGCGCTCGGCGCCTTCGTGCTCGCGCTGCTCGAGAACGTGGTCGGCGCCTACACTCCGATCCCGACGACGTTCCAGGACGCGATCAGCTTCACGCTTCTTGTCGTCGCGCTGGTCCTCATGCCCCAGGGACTGCCGCGGCTGTTCGCGCGCTTGTCGCGCACGATCGACGCGCGCGCATGACGCCGGCGGGGAACCGGATTCTGCGTCCGGCCGCCGTCGTCGTCCCCGTGCTGGCGGTGCTTCTCCTCGCGCCGCGGTGGCTCGAGCGCGGCTCGTTGAACGACCTCTGGAACGTCGCCTTCGCCGTCGTCCTCGCCTCCGCCTGGAACATCCTCGGGGGATTCGCCGGGCAGATCTCGATCGGGTACTCGGCGTTTCTCGGGATCGGCGCGTACACGACCGTGCTGCTCTCGCTGAAGGGAGTGGATCCGTACTGGACGCTTCCGCTGTGCGCCATCCTCGGCGCGGCGTTCTCCTACGCCGTCGGCCTGCCGACGTTCCGGCTGCGGGGGCCGTACTTCACGATCGCGACGATCGGAGTGTCGGAGGCGGTCCGTGTCCTGGCGGCCGGCGTGAAATTCACGGGCGGGTCGAGCGGCCTGCGCATGCCGCCCGGCACCTTCGATTTCGGGCGCGACTACGCGGCGATGATGATTCTCGCCGCCGCCGTCGTGCTCCTCTCGGCGTGGATAAAGTCGAGCGCTTTCGGGCGTTCGCTTTCGGCGATCCGCCAGGACATCGACGCGGCCGAGGCGCTGGGGATCCATTCCACGCGCGCGAAGCTTTCCGCCCACGCGAT
>DATNMZ010000299.1:0-10187 GCA_035602095.1 Thermoanaerobaculia bacterium | reverse complement strand
GCCCATGTTCGCCGCGAGCGGTTCGACGATGAACGCCGCGATCTCGCCGGGGAACCGGTCGAATGCCGCGGCGAGCGCGTCCGCGTCGTTGTAGGGGACGACGCTGGTCAGCGCCGCGGCCGGCTCCGGCACTCCCGGGCTTCCCGCGATCCCGAGGGTCGCAAATCCCGAGCCCGCGGACACCAGGAAGGCGTCGCCGTGACCGTGGTATCCCCCTTCGGTCTTCACGATCCGCGGCCGGCCGGTCGCGGCCCGCGCGAGCCGGATGGCGCTCATGGTCGCCTCCGTTCCGGAGCTGACGAAGCGGACCATCTCGATCGAGGGCACCATCGCGACGATCCTCTCGGCAAGGCGCACTTCGAGCTCCGTCGGGGCGCCGAAGGAGGTCCCGCGGCGGATCGCCCGGGAGAGGGCGTTGCGCACGAAGAGAGGGGCGTGTCCGAAGAGATGCGGCCCGTAGGACTGGACGTAGTCGATGTACGAGCGGCCGTCCGCATCCTTGAGGCGCGCGCCGCGGCCCGAGGCCGCGAAGAAGGGCTCCCCGCCCACCGACGCGAAGGAGCGGACGGGAGAGCTCACGCCGCCCGGCATTGCCGCCTGCGCCCGCCGGAAGAGCGCCTGCGACTTCGATCCTGGAGCGGAGCGAGCCCGGGCGGGACGCCTCCCCGCCGTCCGCTTCACGCGGGCAGCCCGCCCTCCTCGATCCACCGCGCGGCGTCGAGCGCGTGGTACGTGAGCACGAAGTCCGCGCCCGCGCGAACGATCCCCGTCAGAATCTCGAGGACGATCCGCTTCTCGTCGATCCAGCCGTTGGCGGCGGCGGCTTTGACCATCGCGTACTCCCCCGACACGTTGTAGGCGGCGAGCGGGGCGTCGAAACGCTCGCGCGCCTCCTTTAGGACGTCGAGGTACGCGAGCGCCGGCTTGACCATCACCGCGTCGGCTCCCTCCTCGAGGTCGAGCGCGATCTCGCGCATCGCTTCCCGGCGGTTCGAGGGGTCCATCTGATAACCGCGGCGGTCGCCGAATTTCGGCGCCGAATCCGCGGCCTCGCGGAAGGGACCGTAGAACGCGGACGCGGACTTCGCCGAGTAGGCGAGGATCGCCGCGTCGGAAAAACCTTCCTCGTCGAGGCTCTGGCGGATGGCCGCCACGCGCCCGTCCATCATGTCGGACGGCGCGACGACGTCGGCGCCGGCGCGCGCGTGCGAGACGGCGCACCGCGCCAGGAGCGGGAGCGTCGCGTCGTTGTCCACCTCGCCATCGCGGACGACGCCGCAGTGGCCGTGCGACGTGTACTCGTCGAGGCAGACGTCCGTCACGACGAGCAGCTCCGGCATCTCCTTCTTGAGGAGCCGGACGGTCGTCTGGACGGCGGCCGCCTCGTCCCATCCCTCGCTGCCCGTTTCGTCCTTCCGTTCGGGAATGCCGAACAGGATCACGGCGGGGACCCGCGCCGCGGAGAGCTCCTGGGAAGCGGCAAGCGCCTCGTCCGGAGAGAGCCGGAAGACGCCGGGCAGGGACGCAATCTCCTCCCGCACGCCACGCCCGTGCCGCACGAAGAGCGGGGCGACGAGCTGGTCCGCGGACAGTCGCGTCTCCCGGACGAGCCGCCGCAGGCCGGGGCTGCGACGGAGCCGGCGCCCGCGGGTCGTCGGAAAGGAAGCCACGGGGCGAATCTATGCCGGGCCGCCGCGTCCGGCAAGCGACACGAGCCGGGAGAGCGCGGAGGCGAAGGTCGCCTCGGGCGCGACTTCCACGCGCGCGACTCCGTGGGAGCCGAGGTATCGACCCGTGAACCGACCGAGTACCACGGCGGGCATTTCGCGGAGGCGGGACATTGCGGCGTCGCCCGCGCCCGCGAAAAGCCATCGCGCGGCGGCGGGAGAGGTCGGGCAGAACGCCGCGAAACGACCGCCGGCGATCTTCCCGTCGAGAGCCGCGTCGTAGGCGACGGGCGCCTTGCGGTAGAGCACCATCGGAGCGAGCCGCGCTCCGCGGCCGGCGAGCGCCTCCGGAAGGTCGCGCGTCGCGTCCTCTCCCCGGGGGAGCAGCACCCGCCAGCCGTCGAGCCTTCGGGGAAGCCGCTCGACGACGCTCGATCCGGAGCCTGCCGCGACGATCGAAACGGCGACGCCGTAACGGGCGAGAGACTCGGCGGTCGCGTCGCCGACCGCCGCGATCTGGCCTCCCGCCAGACACTCCCGAAAACGGCCGGCGGCCTCGGGGTTTTCCATCAGCAGCCGGACCGCGATCTGGCTCGTGAAAACGGCGAGGGCCGCGGGCTCGGAGAGCGCGTCCAGGCTCGACGGCAGAGGCTCGACCGTGTGACTGACCGTCTCCACGATCTCCACCCCCTCGGAAGCGGGCGGCCGCGGAAACGCAATGGCCCCCGAGCGGATGACGAGCGCCTGCGTCAAGTTCGCGCCATCGCGAGGATCTTCGCCGCCCCGCGTTCGATCAACCGATCGGCCACGCGGTCCGCGAGGGATTCCGGCTCCTCGGCCGGTCCCTCGTCGTCTTCCCGAAGAACGGACTTTCCGTCCGGAGAGAAGACTCCGGCGGAAAGAAGCATGCGGCCGCCCCGGCAGACCGCGCGCGCCGCCAGCGGCGCCCGGCAGCCCCCTTCGAGCCGCCGGAGAAGCCGGCGCTCGGCGAGGGCTTCCCGGTGGGAGGCCGGGTCGTCGACGGCGGAAAGGGCTTCGAGGACGTCCGCCGCGCCGCGCCGCGCGACGAGGGCGAGCGCCCCCTGGCCGACCGCCGGCAGCAGAACGCCGGGCTCGAAGACGTCGCAGATCTCCTCCAGGCGGTTCAAACGGGCGAGTCCGGCGCGCGCGAGAACGATCGCATCCCAGCGGCCCTCCTCGAGACGCCGGATGCGCGTGTCGACGTTTCCCCGCGCGTCGACCACGACGAGATCCGGGCGGGCGGCGAGCAGCTGCGCCTTCCGGCGCGGGCTTCCCGTTCCGACCCGCGCGCCCGCAGCAAGCGCGGAGAACGGACCCCGCGGCCTCGAGAGCAGCACGTCGCTCGGGTCCTCCCGGAGGGGAACCGCGGCGAGGACGAGTCCCTCGGGGAGCACGGAGGGCAGGTCCTTCAGACTGTGCACGCCCACGTCGGCGCGGCCCTCGAGAAGCGCCTCGTCGATCTCCTTCGTGAAGACGCCCTTGCCGACGAGGGCCGCGTCGAGCCGGGAGAGGCGGTCGCCGGTCGTCTCGTACGGGACGATCTCCGTCGCAAAGGCGGGCGCGAGCGCCCGGGCTACCCAGTTGGCCTGCGCGAGGGAGAGGGCGCTGCCGCGAGCGGCAAGCCGCAGCGTCACTTTGGGGACGGCGTGCGGCGCGAACCGCGCCGCGGAGCGAAGACGGCGACCCGCGCGGCGTCTTTCACTCTTCCCGGTCCAGGTCGAAGAGATGCCGCACGGCTTCGACGCGGTCGAGCCGCCTTCCGGCGTCGGCCTCGGACTTCAAGCGGCGCATCGGCTCGTGCAGGAGGCGCGCCGCGAGGGAGTCCGCGAATGTCCGGAACCTCTCCCGGTCCGGGCCCGGCAGGCGCGACAGCTCCTCGTCGCGGAGATGGTCCACGCGCCGGCGCAGGTCGGCGACCGTCGGGACGACCGAGAGGCTCCCCATCCAGGCGAGAAACCGGGACAGCTCCTCCTCGAGGATCGCCTCGGCGCGAGGCACTTCCCGGGCGCGGCGCCGGCGGTTCTCTTCGGCGACGCCTTCGAGATCGTTCAAGCCGTACACGAACGTGTTGTAGACGTCGCGCACTGCGGGCTCGACGTCGGCGGGGACGGCGAGATCCAGGAAGAACATGGGGCGGCCCCGGCGCTGGCGCATCGCGTGTTCGACGTCGTCGCGGCGGACCACGGGCCGCGGGCTCGCGGTCGTCCCGACGACGACGTCCGCCGCGGCGAGCTCGCGGGGAACGTCCTCCCACGCGACGGCAAGCCCCGACACCCGGGCGGCGAGCGCCGCAGCCGTCGAGGAGGTGCGGTTGGCGATGCGGAGGTCGCGGACCCCGGCGTCCAGGGCCTGGCGGGCGAAGAGCGTTCCCGTATCCCCGGCGCCGAGCACGAGCACCGTTCGCTTCGCCAGATTGCCGAACACCTTCGTCGCGAGCTCGAAGCCGATCGAGACGAGCGAGAGCGGGTGTCGGCCGATCTCGGTCTCCGTCCGGACTCTCTTCCCCGCGGCGAGGGCCCATTCGAAGAGGCGGTGCAGCACGGCGCGCGTGGCTCCCGTTTCCCGGGCGATGCGCAGCGCCTGGCGAACCTGTCCGAGAACTTCGCTTTCCCCGAGGGCCATCGAATCGAGCCCCGACGCGACGCGAAAGAGGTGGCGCGCCGCCTCCGCGCCCTCCCGCTGGAAGCCCGCGCGGAGGAGCGCCGCGGGCTCGAGCCCTCGCCACTCCGAGACGTAGCGCATCACGCGATCGCCCGCGTCGTCGCCCTCTTCGAAGAGCCCGTAGATCTCGCTGCGGTGGCAGGTCGAGACGATGACGCCTTCGGAGACGATTCCCTTTCCGAGCAACGATCTCAGCGCCTCGCTGACCTCGTCGGCGGAGAAGGCGATCCGGTCGCGAAGGGAGGTCTCCGCCACGCGGAAGTTCCAACCGAGCAGGAGCAGGCGCGCTTCGGCGGTCATCGGAACGTGTGCGAGCGGCTGAAGTAGATGTTCACGACGGTGTAGGAGAAGAGGACGAGCCCGTATCCAAAAATGGAAAGGATCGCCACCCGGGGGCCCTTCCAGCCCCGGCGCTCCATCCAGAGGAGATAGCCGTACACGGCGAGGGTGGCGACCGCCCACTCGATCTTCGGATCGGCGAAGGTCGTCCAGACGCGGTTCGCCCAGAGAAGCCCGAAGAGCACGGAGGCCCCGAGCGCGGCGAGGCCGATCAGCACGCTCGTGCGGTTCATCCGTCCGATCGCTTCGAGGGGCGGAAGCCGCGCGAAGAGAAGCCCCGTCCGTCCCCGGCGGATCTGCCGGTCTTGAATGAGGTACAGCACGGAAAGTACGAAGGAGAACGTGAACGCCGCATAGCCGAGGATCCCGAACGTGACGTGCAGAGCCAGGAGCGGCCCCCGGGTCTCCTCGGCCTGCGCGGAGGAAGCCATGGGAAGGAGAAGGCCCGCCGCGGAGAAAAGGATGACGAAGGGGATCAGGAAGGGGCCGATGGCGCGGTTCCGATGCCGGAAGAGGAGGGCGGCGTAGGAGACGCCGAGCATCCAGCCGAAGAGCGACATCGAGCCGCCGATCGTACGGTACGGAACCGAGTGAAGCGCCCGTCCGACGAGCTCGAGGTCCGCGAAATGCAGGGCGAGCCCGACCGCCATCAGGAGGGGGACGGGCGCCAGGCCCCGCGGTTGGACGAGGGCGCGAATCGAGAGGGCTTCGGCCCCCGCGTAGAGAGCCACGGCAACCCAGCCGAGCGCGTGCCATTCCATGGGCCGCCGCGCAGTTTACCGGAACCCGGAGCCGGAAGACGGGAGACGGGAGATGGGAGACGAATGTCTGCCGCCCTCTCGGCCTGAGTCCAACGTCTGCCGTCTACCGTCTACCGTCTACCGTCTACCGATCTCAGCGGCCCCCGCTCTTCGCCGGCGCGGGCGCGGCCGGCTTGGCTTCGTCGGGCATTTGCTTGTTTGCCTCGATCTGGAGGTTGATCTCGACGTCGTCGCCGAGCATGAAGCCGCCCTGATCGACGGCCCGGTTCCAGGAGATCCCGAAGTCCTTCCGGTTCAAGAGAAGCGTCGTGTTCTCGAAACCGGCCTTCTCGCCCTTGCCGGCCCTCGCAAAGCCGCCGTGCTTGACGGGTACGGTGATCGTTTTCGTCACGCCGTGCATCGTGAAGTCGCCGGTCACGTCGTACGTGTCGTTCCCCTTCGGGACGACCTTCGTGCTCTTGAACGTGATGGTCGGATACTTCTCCACGTCGAAGAAGTTGGGAGAACGCAGGTCCTTGTCGCGACCCTCGTTGCCGGTGTCGATCGATGCGGCCTGGATCGTGAGCTCGACGTTCGAGGCGGCCGGGTTCTGCCGGTCGAGGGTGATCACTCCGTCGTATTCCTTGAATCGGCCTTCGACCTTGGACACGAAATGCCGGATGCGGAATCCAATGTGCGAGTGGGCCTTGTCGAACTTGAACGTTTCGGGGGCCGCCGTCGCAACGGATGCCATGAGAAGCGACGCCAGGCCGGCGGAGAGAAACCCTCGGGACAGGACGCTCTTTTTCATGCTTTCTCCTCTTCTCGAACTGCCGCGGATCCAGGGGACTATCTCACCGCCTCGCGCTCCGGTTCGACTCTTTCGGAATCCTTGAGTCGTATAGACTCGATTCCCGGTCGGAAACCGCACCGAGGAGGCGTCTCTTCCCGATTTCCATGGCTTACGACCCCTTCGCCGCGAGAGCGGAATTCTCTCCCGCACCCGGGAAGAAGGGCATTCTCTACTCTCTCCCGGCTCTCGAGAAAGCCGGCCTCGGGCGGATTTCCCGGCTGCCGGTGAGCCTGCGAATCGTTCTGGAATCGGTGCTCCGCAACGTGGACGGCAGGCGCATCCGGGAGGAAGATGTCCGCGCCCTGGCCGGCTGGAAGCCTCAGGCGGACCGGACGGCGGAGGTGCCCTTCGTCGTCGCCCGGATTCTCCTGCAGGACTTCACCGGGGTTCCCCTTCTCGTCGACCTCGCGGCGATGCGGTCGGCCGCCGAGCGGCTCGGCAAGGATCCCGCGGTGATCGAGCCTCTCGTTCCCGTCGCCCTGGTCGTGGACCACTCCATCCAGGTCGACGTCTGGTCGGTGCCGGACGCGTTCCAGCGCAACATGGAGATGGAATTCCGCCGGAACCGCGCCCGGTACGAGTTTCTCAAGTGGGGCATGCAGGCCTTTCACGGGTTCGACGTCGTGCCGCCGGGGATCGGAATCTGTCATCAGGTCAATCTCGAATACCTCGCCCGCGGGGTGCTCGAACGGGACGGAGTCTGGTTCCCGGACACCGTCGTCGGCACCGACTCCCACACGACCATGATCAACGGGCTCGGCATCGTCGGCTGGGGAGTCGGCGGCATCGAAGCGGAGGCGGGGATGCTCGGACAACCCGTCTACTTTCTCGCGCCCGACGTCGTCGGCGTCCACATGACCGGGGCGCTTCCCGACGGCGTCACCGCGACCGACCTCGCGCTTCATTGCACGCAGATGCTTCGCGCCGCGAAAGTCGTCGGCAAGTTCGTGGAGTTCCACGGCGCGGGCGCCGCGGCGCTGCCCCTCCCGGACCGGGCGACAATCGCCAACATGGCGCCGGAGTACGGCGCGACCATGGGGTACTTCCCCGTCGACGAGGAGTCCTGCCGGTACCTGCTGGCGACCGGCCGGCCCGAGGAGCACGTCGCGGCCTTCCGTTCCTATTTTCAGGCCCAGAATCTCTTCGGGATGCCCCGCGGCGGCGAGTGCGACTACTCCGCGGTCCTCGAGCTCGATCTCGCCTCGGTGCGGCCGAGCGTCTCCGGCCCGAAGCGCCCTCAGGATCGAATCGATCTTCCGGATCTGAAGCAGAGGTTTCGCGCCCTCCTCGGCGCCCCAGTGACCGAGAACGGATACGGAAAACGCGAGGGCGATCTCTCCGCTCGCTTCCGAACGCAGATCGGCTTCGAGGGGCCGACCCCGGAGGCGCCTCTCAAGGGCGGCGGCAAGCAGGAGCAACACGCCGTCGGCGCCCTGGAGGATCTCGCCGCCCGGAAGGACACGAATCCCTGGACCGAGACCGAGATGGTCAACAACCGTCCCACGCCGGACCGCGTGGAGGACGTCCCGGAAGAGCACCTCGCGCCCGCCGTCGTGACTCTCGGCCACGGCGACGTTCTCATCGCGGCGATCACGTCCTGCACGAACACCTCGAACCCGAGCGTCATGCTCGCCGCCGGGCTGCTGGCTCAGAAGGCGGTCGCTCGCGGGCTCACCGTCTCGCCGAAGGTGAAGGCGTCGCTCGCCCCGGGATCCCGCGTAGTGACCGACTACCTGGCGCGCACGGGTCTGCAGGAACCTCTCGACCGTCTCGGCTTCAACCTCGTCGGCTACGGGTGCACCACCTGTATCGGGAACTCGGGTCCGCTCGACCCCTCGATCGAGGAGGTCGTCACCTCACACGATCTGATTGCCGCGAGCGTCCTCTCGGGGAATCGGAATTTCGAGGCGCGCGTCCAGCAGAACATCAAGGCGAACTTCCTGATGAGCCCGCCGCTCGTGGTGGCGTTCGCGCTGGCCGGCCGCGTCGACATCGACCTGACGAGCGAGCCCCTCGGGAAGGGACGCGACGGCCGGGACGTGTACTTGAAAGACATCTGGCCGAGTCTCGCCGAAGTCCAGGACGCGATCGCCCGCTCGGTCGACCCGGCCACCTATCGCCGGCTCTACTCGGACTTCGTGGCGGCAAACCCGCTCTGGAACGAGATTCCGAGCGCGGCGGGCAAGGTCTACCGATGGGATCCGACGTCGACGTACATCCAGGAGCCGCCCTTCTTCGACCGCTTCAGCATGGTCCCGGAGGAAGTCCACGACATCCACGGCGCTCGCGCACTCGCGATCTTCGGCGATTCGATCACGACGGACCACATCAGCCCCGCCGGCGCGATCCAGAAGAGCTCTCCCGCCGGCCTCTACCTGCAGGAGAAGGGCGTCGCTCCGGAGGACTTCAACAGCTACGGGGCCCGGCGCGGCAACGACCGGGTCATGACGCGAGGCACCTTCGCCAACGTGCGCATCAAGAATCGGATGGTCCCGGGGGTCGAAGGCGGCGTCACGGTGTACCAGCCGCACGGCGAGCGGATGTCCATCTACGAGGCCGCGATCCGGTATCAGGCGGGGAAGACTCCGCTGGTCGTCTTCGCCGGCCAGGAGTACGGGTCCGGCAGCTCGCGCGACTGGGCGGCGAAGGGAACGCGGCTGCTCGGGGTCCGCGCCGTGATCGCGCAGAGCTTCGAGCGCATCCACCGTTCGAACCTCGTCTTCATGGGTGTCCTCCCCTGCCAGTTTCCGGAGGGCTCGAGCGTCGACACTCTCGGGATCGTCGGCACCGAGACGTTCGACATCACGGGTTTCGAGAGCGGCATCCGTCCCCGTCAGACCGTGGAGCTGACCATTCGGCGCGCGGACGGGCGGGAGGATCGCGCTGCCCTCATCGTCCGGATCGACACGCCCATCGAGGTGGACTACTACCGGCAGGGGGGCATCCTGCCGTATGTCCTGAGGCAGCTCGTTTCGGCGACCTAGGGCCAGTGCTCGCTATGCTCGCCGGGCTCCCAGCGAGCCTATTGTCTCGGTAGCAGCCCCGGCGCCGTCGGAGCCTCCCGAGGAGGCCATGAGCGAGGGAGCACGGAGCCCTGTTCCCCGCATTGTCCTGAGCGAAGCGCTCTCTCGGCCGCCTGTTCGCGGAGCGAACGCCGCGGCTGAAAACCTGCGTGTTTCATTCGGCTGCCGGGTTCCGCTATTGTGAGCCCGTGCCCTCCTCGGGACAGCGTCTCCTCGACGCCTGCTTCGGCCGGCCCGTCGATCGTCCGCCGGTCTGGATGATGCGGCAGGCGGGACGCTACCTTCCCGAGTACCGGGAGGTGCGGCGGGGTGTCTCCTTCTGGGACCTTTGCCGCACGAGCGATCTCGCCACGGAGGTCTCGCTTCAGCCGTTCCGGCGCTTCCAGCCCGACGGCGTCATTTTCTTCTCGGACATCCTCGTCCCGATCGCGGCGATGGGGATCTCCGTCGAATTCGGCGACGGCGGGCCGCGCCTGCCCGCCCCGATTCGCTCGGCTTCCGACGTCGCGCGGCTCGCCCCCTTCGATCCCGGCTCCGAGATCCCGTTCACGGGCACGATCCTCTCCTCCCTGCGCGCGGCCGTCGGGGACCGCGCCGCGGTCCTGGGCTTTGCGGGCGCGCCCTGGACTCTCGCGTCCTATCTCGTGGAGGGCGGAGGGTCCCGGTCCTTCGCGACGATCAAGGAAATGATGGGCCGCGATCGCGAAACACTCGGCCACCTCTTGAACCTCCTCGCCGACGTCGTCGGAGACGTTCTCTCGTATCAGATCGAGTCCGGCGCGCAGGCCGTGCAGCTCTTCGACACCTGGGCGGGCGAGCTCACGCTCGAGGACTACCGGGCCTGGGCGCTTCCGGCGGCAGCCCGGGCGATCGCCCGGATCCG
>DATNMZ010000298.1:0-5682 GCA_035602095.1 Thermoanaerobaculia bacterium | reverse complement strand
CGAACGCCCTGGCGGACGCTCTAGCTGATTCGACCCTACCACCCGGAGAGGTCGTGTCAAGTGCAACTCTCGAGGACAGCGCGTCCCCGGAGGAGGACAGATCTCGTCTTGCCGGCGGTCTTAATGTATAATAAAGATCAGACCCCAATGCCCGGTTGACCCCAATGCCCGGTTTGTGCGACGGGAACGCGCTCGGCGTCGGGTGATAGCCTCGGTACAAGGCTAACAAGGAGGTTTCGATGAGGGGAAGAAACGTTCCGGCATTTGCGGTGTTGTTTCTGCTGGCGGCGGCAGTCCTGGCGCAGGCAACCGGAGAGGCCAAGGCGAAGACCGCTCCGAAAGCGGGGGCGGGCAAGGCCGTCGTCATGCCGGCCGCCGACCTGAAGTGGGCCGACCTGGACCCTGCCGGAGCCCCGGGAGTCAAGATCACGGATCTGTGGGGCGACCATGCGAAGGGAGCTTACGGCGCGTTCTTCAAGTTTCCGGCGGGGTTCACGGCTCCTCTTCACACGCACACGAACCCGATGAAGATCGTGATCGTGTCGGGCACGTTCATTCAAGGCCCGGAGGGAAAGCCCGAATTCCGGCTGGGGCCCGGTTCTTATCTGATGCAGCCCGGCGGGAACTATCGCCACACGACGGGCTGCGACAAGGCCTCGGAGTGCGTGTTCTTCGCCCAGAGCAACGGCAAGTTCGATCTCAAGGTGGTCGATGCAGCGAAGGCGCCCGCAAAGAAATAGCGAGCCCGCGCGGCGCGATCGATCGTAGGGGCGGGGCGAGTTGCCCCGCCCTTGTCTGGGGTCTGATCTTTATTATACACTAAGGACCCGGCCATTTCTGTAGCAGACACTTCTTGTGTAACAGATGGCTTGTGCCGCTTGGGTTCGCCTCTACGACCGATGGCAGGACACTAGCGTCGGTCGATGGCCGCGATGAGGACCGTCCTCCCGTCCGGTGAGATCTTTCGAACGCGAGGCAGCCATTCGCGGCGATTGTCGGACGCGGTGTGCAGGTACTCGAGCACGTACAGGTCGCCGCCGAAGAGAGCTACCCCGGTTGGGGACCAGGGACTTTGGAGCTGGAACAGCGTTGTGACCTTTCCGTCGGGCGCGATCTTCAGCACGCTGCCGCAACCGGTCGCCGCCACGTAGACGGTGCCGCGCGAGTCGACAGCGAGGCCGCGGAGAAGAGGGCCTTCCTTGCTTTCCATTCCGGGAATCGAGACGCAGCCGGCTGGAGATATCTCTGGCGACACCGTCGAGATCCCATGCGCTGTGATCCGTCGGATCGCTTTGTTCTCGGTGTAGTAGAGAGTGCCGTCGGGAGCCGTCGCGAGACCGTTGATCCAGCGCAGCTCCTCTTTCGCCTCTTTCGCCTTTTCGGTCGGAAGGCTCGTCAGCACCGACGTCTGTCCCGACGGCGCCAGCAGCAAGATCCGCAAACCGCTTCCGGCTTCAAACAAGGGGTAGTAGAGATTGCCGTTCCGACCCATCGCGATCGGAAAGTCGCTGGCGAGCAGGAGCGTGGGGTGGGACCCTGCCCGCGCGATTTCCCAGTCCCGGCCCGAGGGAAGCCGGACCTTTCCGAAACGGTCGTCCGGATCGATGGTCATCCAGTGGAAGGCCGGCCCCGGAACACGAGTCAGTTTGCCGTGCGCGTCGATCTTCCACACCCCCGAGCCCGTGTCGACGAAATAGACGTGGCCATGCTGGTCCACCACGATGCCGGATCCCGGATGCGCCTCGGCCGTCGCCGCGAGCAGAGCGGCCGCCGTCAGGACAAGTGCGAACCTCCAGCAAGTCCGATTCTTCTGCAGCTTCGGTGTCCTCGGGGTCTGATCTTTATTATATACTAAGGGCATGGCACGACCTTTGAGGATCGAGTATCCGGGTGCGGTGTATCACGTCTCGAGTCGCGGGCACGAGCGGTCCTCGATCTTTCGCGACGATGAGGACCGGAAGAGCTTCCTCAAGATCTTCCGTACGGTTGCGGCGGACCAGGGTTGGCTGGTTCACGCCTACTGCCTCATGGGGAACCACTACCACCTGCTCCTGGAGACGCGAGCGGCGAACCTGTCGCTCGGGATGCGTTCGCTGAACAGCCGCTACGGGCAAAAGTTCAATCGCCGGCACGGGCGGTCGGGGCACGTTCTGGAGGGCCGCTACAAGGCAATCCTGGTTCAGAAGGAATCGCATCTGCTCGAGCTGCACCGCTACGTAGTGCTCAATCCGGTCCGCGCGCGGCTCGTCCGGAGGCCGGGAGAGTGGCCCTGGAGCAACTACCGGGCGACGAGCGGGAGATCGGCCGTGCCGCCGTGGCTCGAGGTGGACTGGACCTTGAGCCAGTTCGGACTTCGGCGGGGTGCCGCCCGAGAGGCCTATCGCCGATTCGTTCTCGCGGGAAAGGGATTGCCGTCGCCTCTGGAGGATGTGAAGGGGCAGATCTACCTGGGCGAGGAGCGATTCGTGAAAGCGGTTGCGAAGCAACTCCCGAGACCTTCGGCGGACGACCAGATTCCGCTTCGGCAGCGGCGGCCCTGGCAGGTGAGCCTGGAATCGGTGCGCAAGAGCGTGGCCCGTGAGTTCGGAGTGTCGGTCGAGGCTCTTTCGCGGATGCGCGGGGGCGAGGAGAAGATGGCGGCGATCTATCTCGCGCGGAAGCTGACGGGGTTGTCCGGGCGCGGCGTGTCGTCCGCCTTCGGCGTGAAGGAGGCGCGCGTGAGCAACGTCATTCGCGAGATCGAGGAAGGCGGCCGAAAGCGGTTGCGAGCTCGCGTCGAGCGGCTGCGCGCCACGCTGCTTAATGTATAATAAAGATCAGACCCCAATGGACCAGAAAGGGGTTGCCAGCCTGCCTCGAGCGGCGGCGCGCAGTGTTGCTTAATGTAAAATAAAGATCAGACCCCAATTACTTTGGACCCTACGGCACCAACGAAAGCGGAGATCTTTCCCGCCGAACAGATTCTGCGTGAGCGGGTCCCGGAGCGAACGGAAGCGACGGTTTATGCGGGCACGATCTTCTGAAGGAGCGCCGGAAAGCGGGGGTCGGAGCGGAGCGGGTCGAACGCGGCGGAGTCGCGGAACCACCAGCCGAGCGCATTGCGCTCTTCGCATCCCCGCTCGAGGCAGTCGAGCGCCTCGGCCGTGTTGCCGAGGGGGATGTGCGCGAAAGCCAGGTGGTAGGGCGCGATGTACTGCCTCGGCGATCGTGCCCGGAGGTCGCGCAGGACCTCCAGCGCCTCGGGACGGCGTCCGGCGGCCGCGTAGGTCCCGGCGAGCAGGGCGAGGTAGTACGGCTGCCGCCGTCCGCTCTGCTCCACTGCCTTCTCCATCGAAGCCACCGCCTCCTCGTGCCGGCCGAGGAGCTGGCAGGTGAGGCCGAGGGCCCAGCGCGGATAGAGGGCGTTGGGGTCGATGTGCAGCGCCCGCCGGAACTCCGCGGCCGCCTCCTCCATCCGGCGGGCGCCGAAGAAGCACCAGGCGACGTTGGTCTGAGCGTTCGCCGAAAGCGGCTCGAGCTCGGCGGCCTTGCGCGCGAGCTCGAGCGCCTCGGGGAAGCGGTTCCGGAACGCAAGGTTCAACCCGAGCCAGGAGTACCCTGCCGCCGACCGGGGAGCGAGCTCGATCGCCCGCCGAAGCTCCCGTTCCTGGCGGTCGAAGTCCCAGCCGTAGTAATGCTCTACGATGCCGAGCGAGATGTGCGCGTCCGCCGAATCGGGATCGAGCTGCCGGGCCTTCTCGGCGGAGGCGCGCGCCCGCGCGAACGCCTCGAGGGTCGGGATGCCGCCGTAGAAGCCGAAGATGCAGTAGGCGTCCGCCAGGCCGGTGTGCGCCTCGACGTAGCCGGGATCGATCTCCAGCGCGCGCTCGAATTCCGTGATCGCCTCGGGCGGCTCCCGGCGGTTGAAGTGGTAACGCCCCTTCAGAAAGTGGTTGTAGGCCTCCACGTTTTCCGTTCCCCGCGCGGCCAGCCGGGCCTCTTCGGCAGGCAGCAGCCGCACTTTCAGCGTCTCGGCGATCGCGCGCGCGATCTCGTCCTGCACCGCGAACACGTCGTCCATCTCCCGGTCGAACTTTTCGGACCAGAGGTGATATCCGTCGGAAACGTCGATCAACTGCGCGGTCACGCGAAGCTTGCGGCCCGCCTGACGGACGCTGCCCTCGAGCACGTGGCGAACGCCGAGCGCGGCGCCGATCTGGCGCACGTCCTCGTCGCGCCCCTTGAAGGCGAAGGAGGACGTGCGGGACGTGACCCGCAGCGCGAGGATGGCGGAAAGCGCGTTGATGATCTCCTCGGTCATTCCGTCGCTGAAGTACTCGTTCTGCGGATCGGCGCTCATGTTTCGAAAAGGCAGAACGGCGACCGAAGCGGCGGAAGGCCCCGCTCCGGAGCCGGCCGCGATGGCCGGCCGTGCGACGTCCGATCGGCTATGCGTCGCCGCGGTGTCGCGCTCGAGTACGCGCAGCGCGAAGGCGAGATCGCGCGCCGACTGGAACCGCTCTTCCGGCCTCTTCTCCAGGCAGTGCAGGACGAGATCCTCCAGCTCCGGCGCGACCGGTCTGCCCGGACCGGACAGCGGCGGCGGCTCGTCGCGCAACACCGCGACGAGAGACTCCACTTCGCTGTCCCGCCGGAACGCGCGCTCGCCGGAGAGCATTTCGTAGAGGATCGCGCCGAAGGAGAAGAGATCCGACCGATGATCCACGGACGCGCCGCGGGCCTGTTCGGGGGACATGTAACCGAGGGTGCCGAGAACCATCCCCGGTTTCGTGAGACCTCTCTCGGTCGGTGCAGCGGTAAGGCTGAGTTTCTCCATGGGCTCGTGCTCAGCGGCCGTTTGCTCTCTTTCGGCCGCGTCGAGCGGCCGCTGAAATGCCAGGCCGAAGTCGAGGATCTTGACCAGGCCTTCCCGGGTCACGAAGAGGTTCTCGGGTTTCAGGTCCCGATGGACGATCCCGCGCTCGTGCGCGGCCACGAGGCCCTGGGCGATCTGGAGCGCATAGTCGAGTGCCTTGCGCTGCGGGGGGAGAGCCGATGCGAGCTTCTCGCGCAGCGTCTCGCCTTCGAGCAGCTCCATGACCGCATAGACGATTGCGCCGTCGCGGCCGAAATCGTGGATCGCGAGGATGTTCGGGTGCGATATCGCGGCCACGGACTTGGCTTCCCGCTCGAAACGCGCGAGCGCCTGGGGATCAGCCACGAGGCTCTCCGGCAGGACCTTGACCGCGACGTCACGGTCCAGCCGGGTGTCGCGCGCCCGGTAGACCTCCCCCATTCCGCCAGCACCGAGCGGCGACAGGATCGCGTAAGGGCCCAAACGGGCGCCGGCGGTGAGGGTCACGGGGTGAAGGATATCGAGACGGGAGGACGGTCGCCCAGCCGGGAAACGGGAAACGGGAAACGAGTGAAAAACCGCTTCAGGCTCCAGGTTCGATCACCCGATCACCCGATTGATCACCCGATCACCCGATCGCAGATCACCCGATTGAAACAATCAGAACGGGCGTTTCATCGCCGGCTCAAGGGCGAAGTTTGCCATCGTGGATCTCAAGCCTTCTCTCGGCGTGGCGCGCCGCCGCCTCCGAGTGCGTCGCGAGGACGAGGGTGACGCCGCGCTCGCGGCGGATCTCGTTCAAGAGGCCCAGGACCTGCTCGCCGTTGCGGCTGTCGAGGTTACCGGTC
>DATNMZ010000297.1:0-2055 GCA_035602095.1 Thermoanaerobaculia bacterium | reverse complement strand
CCCCGGGGCGCGTCTGTTCGAGAACGACCGTCGGCGATTTCGAAGTGTCGGAGTCCTCCGGCTTGGGATCCATCGCCTTGGCCAGTCCGAGGTCGAGCACCTTCACCTTGCCGCCCGGCGTCACCTTGATGTTCGACGGCTTCAAGTCCCGGTGCACGATCCCTTTCTCGTGCGCCGCGACGAGAGCCTCGGCGATCTGGCGCGCGAGATCGAGCGCCTCCGGGATCGCCAGCGCGCCCGAAGCGAGCTTCTCCGCGAGCGTCTCCCCGGGAATCAGCTCCATGACGATGTAGCGGACCGGGCCCGCCTGCTCCAGGCCGTAGATCGCCGCGAGGCCCGGGTGGTTCAAGGACGCGAGAAGCCGGGCCTCGCGCTCGAACCGCGCGAGCCGCTCCGGATCCTGCGCGAAGGCTTCCGGCAGGATCTTGATCGCGACCTCGCGGCGGAGCCGCGTGTCGTTCGCCCGGTAAACCTCCCCCATGCCGCCCGCTCCCAACGGGCCGAGAACCTCGAACGAGCCGAGGCGGGTGCCCGGATCGAGACTCATGAGATTGCGGCGATTCTACGCTCCGCCTCGCGCCCCGGCGGCCGAGACGGCGCGATCCCGAGGACGCTTCCGGCGGGGTAGCCGGGCGAAGTCTGTTTGCCGATTGCGGGTACCGGCCTGGCTCCTCAGAACACGAACATGCCGATCGCGGCGGCGAACATGACGGCGGTCGTCAAACCGACGATCCACCGGGACAGGTGCGAGCTCGGTTGTCCGTTCATCAGCTTGCGGTCGCAGGCCACGATCAGGATCGCCACGAGCAGGAAGGGGGCCAGCAGGCCGTTGACCACGGCGCTCCAGAAGAGCGCTTTGATGGGATTGACGTCGGCGAAATCGAGGGTGATCCCCGCCGCTGTCGAGAGGATCACCACCCCGTAGAAGTACCGGGCGTTGCGCAGCCTCTGGTCGAGACCGAACGACCAGTCGAAGGTCTCGGCGAAGGCGTAGGCCGCCGAGCCGGAGAGCGTCGGGATCGCGAGCAGACCCACCCCGATCAGGCCCGCCGTGTACAGAAGCGTCGCGAACTTGCCCGCAAGCGGCGCGAGGGCTTCCGCGGCCTGCTTCGAGGACTCGATGTTCGTGATCCCGTGGCGATGCAGAGTCAGGGCGGTCGTCAGGATGATGAAGAACATGACGAGATTCGAAAAGAACGTCCCGACGCCGACGTCCAGCCGCCGGTCCGCGATCTCGCGCGAAGTCGCGCCGACCCTTTCGACGAGCATTCGCCGGCCCATCGCCTTCTCCTCTTCGACCTCCTGGGCGGCCTGCCAGAAGAAGAGATAGGGGCTGATGGTCGTGCCGAGGATCGCCACGAGCCCGGCCCAGGCCGCCCGGCTCGACGGAATCGTCGGGAAGAACGCGTTCCGCGCGACGTCCGGCCAGTCGACGCCGACCTTGAGCGCCGTGATGATGTAGGCGAAGAGCACGAGCGCCAGCCATTTCAGGATGTTCGCAATCTGGTAGTAGCGCAGGCGGATCGTCGCCCACGCGATCCCGACGCCGAAAACGAGCACGAAGAGGTGCGAGTTCCATCCCGTCAACAGCTCCGCGGCGTCCGCCATGCCCGAGAGGTCGGCGGCGATGTTGACGGTGTTCGCGAGAAGCAGCGCAATGGAGAAGACGACGAGCACCCACCTCGGGAACTTCCCCTTCATGGCGCCGGCGAGGCCCTTCCCCGTCACCATCCCGATTCGGGCGCACATCATCTGGACCGCGCCCATCAGGGGCCATGTCAGGAGAGCGGTCCAGAGAAGCGACGTCCCGAGCTGTGCGCCGGTGATCGAATACGTCGCGACGCCGGAGGGATCGTCGTCCGCCGCGCCGGTGACGAGCCCCGGTCCGAGCGCCGAAAAGAAACGGCGAACGAAGCTCGGCCTTTTCTTCTTCGGCTCGGCGGACATCCCGGGGTTTGTACAACAGCGGGCCAACAGAACCTAGCAGGAATGTTGCCCCATTGAGTCGGCATCCGATCGCGCCGTAACATTGGGGGGCGCGAGAGTGGCGGAACT
>DATNMZ010000296.1:0-2066 GCA_035602095.1 Thermoanaerobaculia bacterium | reverse complement strand
GGGGCGTCTCCGCATGGGCGCGGACGGTCACGGAAGCCTGCGTTTCTCCCCCCTCCTCGTGCCACGCCTTCACTTCCCAGTTGCCCGGCGGAACGTTTTCGAACCGGAACGCCCCGTCCGGGCCGGTCACGGCCGCGAAATCCGAATCGACGACGAAGACGAATCCGACCATCTGCGGGTGGATGTTGCAATACACGCGCACGAGCCCCGGCTCTTCGAACCGGCGGCTCTTGCTGCTGCCGCTCCGGTAGAGCCCGAGATCGAAGCGGTTCGCCGGTGAGACCGAAAACACGTTGTGAAAGATGGGGTCGGCATTCGGGAACTCGACCTCCGAATTTCGCGAGACGGCCACGACGCGCGGAGCGAACTTCTTGCGGTAGCTCTTCATCTCCGCGCCAGCGATGCCCCCGGCTCGCGCCGCGCCCGACGGCAGCCGCAGCTTTTCGATCCAGACGACCGCTCCGGAGGCGTCCGCCAGGGGAGAACCTCCCTTCGAGAGAGATACCCGGCCTGAGATTCCGGCGGTTCCCGCGCTCTCGGGCGCGGGGGAGGGAAGGCCGAGCAGGGCGAGGACGAAAAGGAGGAAAGGAATCATCGGGAACAGTCAAAATCATAGCATTCGGGGCGGGTTTTCTCCGCGGTACCATCGCGGCGGAGGTGTGCATGGAAGCTCGCGGCGTCGAGATTTTCGGAAAGGACACCTGACCCTACACGACAGCGGCCCGTGAGGACTACGCTAAGCGCAGGGTGCCCTTCGTCTATATCAACGTCAAGAACGACATCAAGCAGCTCGATCGGATGGTTCGCCTCTCCGGCGGTCGGGAAGTTCCGGTCATCGTCGAGGGCGGCAAAGTCACCGTCGGTTTCGGAGGGACGTGAGGTGTATAGCTGCGCCCGTGAGGCGCCAAGGGGGAATCGGGTGATCGGGAGGCGGGGCGGGGGAACCGGGGCGGTCCAGCTTTTCGTTTTCCGTTTCCAGTTTCCCGGACTCGTATAATCCCGCCAACAAAACAGGCGAACGTCGAAAACGGAGGTCGCATGGCAAGCCCGGTCACCGGCCAGGAATTCCGTCCTTACATTTCCCCGGAACAATCGATCGCCGAGTTCACGCCGAAGGCGATCCTGCTGGGAATCTTCTTCGGAATCCTGTTCGGCGCTGCGACGGTCTACCTGGCGCTGCGCGCGGGCTTGACCGTCTCGGCTTCGGTTCCCATCGCCGTGCTCTCGATCGCGGTGTTCAAGAAGATCGGCAAGTCCACCATCCTCGAGAACAACATCGTGCAGACGATCGGCTCGGCCGGCGAATCGGTGGCGGCGGGGACGGTCTTCACGGTCCCGGCGCTCCTTTTCCTGAGCGGCGGCGAGCGCTACTTCCAGTATCTCCAGATCACGATCCTCGCGATCTTCGGCGGCGTGCTCGGCGTCCTCTTCATGATTCCGCTGCGGCGCGCTCTGATCGTCAAGGAGCACGGCAACCTCCCGTACCCGGAGGGGACGGCCTGCGCGGACGTCCTCATTGCGGGCGAGAAGGGCGGGAACCTCGCGAAGACGGTCTTCGCCGGTGTGGGCGTGTCGCTGCTCTACAAGTTCCTCTACGGCGTGCTCGGCCTCTGGAACGAGACGCCGGTCTGGTTCCGGACGAAGAAGGAGTCGCCGACCTACCCGTCCGCGACCCTCGACGTGGCGGTGACGCCCGAATACCTCGGCCTCGGATACATCATCGGCCCGCGGATCGCGTCGGAGCTCTTCTCCGGCGGCCTTCTCGCGTGGATGGCGCTGATCCCGCTCATCGCGATCTTCGTCCCGGAAACCCGCGTCGTCGCGGACCTTCACAAGCTGGGGTTCTCGGACGCCTGGATGGCGAGCCACAACTACGCGAACTGGATCTACCGCGCGTACATCCGATACATCGGCGCGGGCGCCGTCGCCTGCGCGGGCGTGATGACCCTGTTGAAGACGCTGCCGACGATCGTCTCGGCGTTCCGCGAATCGGTGAAGAGCTTTGGCGAAGGGCGCGGGGGAGCCGTTGCGAAGCGCACCGAGAAGGACATGGGGATGGGCCTCGT
>DATNMZ010000295.1:0-4542 GCA_035602095.1 Thermoanaerobaculia bacterium | reverse complement strand
GTCGCCGAAGTTCAGCTCGGTCACGCCCGCGACCGCGAGGGTGATCGGAGAGATGACTCGCGCTTTCGCGTTTGCCGTAGCGCTGGCCGAGTTGGCTCCCTGCCCGTACGCGTTCGAAGCCGCGAAGATCGTCAGGAACAGGGCGCCCAGGATCAGCTTCTTCATCTGGTTCTCCGAATTCGTTCGTAACGTGATCGAATGGAAGCGGACCTCTCCCTGGGAGGTACCCGCCTGTGTCTCAGGTTGTCTCATGATCTTGTCTCGCGACAACAAGGAGCAACCTGCGTGCCCGGCTGTCGGGCCGCGTCGATCGGCGCTTCGACGATGACGTAAAAGACTGGAGAGGAGAGGGTTGCATCGCAATCGCGCATTGTGCGAAGCTCCGCCAAGTACAGAGGGTAGGACGGATAACTGACAGGCTTTGGTCAATAATTGGTCCCTGATGGACGAAAAGCGCGCCGAGGAAGGTTCCCCTCCGGCGGCTTCTTCAACCCTATGATTGACCGGTGAAGATCGACTGGCGGGGAAAGGCGATCGAGGTCCGCGACATCGGAACCGGGCCCACCGTCCTCCTCGTGCACGGTTATCCGCTCGACGGAGGAATGTGGTCGGGTGTCGCCCGGGTCCTCGCGAGTGAGTTCCACGTCGTGAAGCCGGACCTGCCCGGGCGGCCGGAAAACCCCGCTCCGCCGGATGGGAAAATCGAGACCTACGCGGATTTCCTCGCCGCCATCGTCGCGGCGTCGCAGGGGCCCGTCGGCGTCGCCGGGTTCTCGATGGGCGGCTACGCGGCTCTCGCGCTGCTCCGGACCCGTCCGGCCGGCATCTCGGCGCTCGCGCTGCTGGACACGAGGGCATCCTCGGATGACGCGGAGGGGCGCGCCAAGCGCGACGAGGCGATCGCGGCGGTCGAGACCGGCGGCCCGGAGGCGGTCGCGGATGCGATGGTGCCGAAGCTCCTGTCGGAGGCGGCCCGGGCGAAAGCGGACGTGGTCGAGCGGGTCCGCCGCACCATCCTCCGCCAGAAGCCCGAGACGTTGAAGTCGGATCTCACCGCGATGCGCGACCGGCCGGACCAGACGGCGTTCGTGCGCGAGATCACGATCCCGACGCTGGTGATCGCGGGCGCGCTCGACGCGATCACACCGCCGGGACCCGCTCGCGCCATGGCCGAGTCGATCCCCGGAGCCCGCTTCGTCGAGATCCCGGAAGCGGGGCACGCGAGCCCGATCGAGAAGCCGAAAGCGGTCGCGGCGGCCCTGGCGGACTTCTTCCGCGCTTCGCTTCCAGGCTGAGAAGACCGCCGCCCTCCTTCCCGCCCGGTGTGGTAAAGACTCACTCGATGAAGCTGTTCGCCGGGCGGCCCGCCGCTTCCGCTGCCCCCGCGCGGCTCCACATCGGCTGCGGCAGCGAAGCGATCCCCGGTTGGTTGAACATCGACAGCCGCGAGCTCCCCGGCGTGGATCGTGTGCTCGACGTGACGCGGGGCCTGCCTTTCGAGAACGTGTCGGCGATCTATGCGGAGCATTTCCTCGAGCACCTCTCGCTCGACCATGGGCTCGAATTCCTTTCGGAATGCCGGCGGGCCCTCCGGGACGACGGCGTGCTCCGGCTCTCGACCCCCAACCTGGACTGGGTCTATCTCACCCACTACCGCATCGGGAAGTGGCCCGACGACGAGGAGACCTTGAAGGACTGCCTGCAGTTGAACCGGGCGTTCCACGGCTGGGGCCACCGGTTCCTGTACAACGGCCCGACGCTCGCGGCCGTGCTGCGGGCGAGCGGGTTTGATTCGGTGCGCTTCGAGCGGTACGGCGAGAGCGAGGTCTCGGAGTTGCGGGGTCTGGAAAGGCACCAGACTTGGGAGGACACGCCCGAGCTGCCGCACGTCATCATCGCGGAGGCGTTCGGCCGCGCCGTCCCCCGCCCGCTCCCCGCGGCGTTCCTGTCCGCCTTCCGCGAAGCGCTCGCGGCCGGCTGACGCGTGGAGACCCGCTGGAACGACGGGACGTTCACGAGCCACGTGGAAAACCTCGTCTGGACGGCGTCCTCGACCGTCCGGCGCTATCTGCACCGCCTGGTCTCGGGCACCCCGGATTGCGATTGGCTCACCTACGTCGAGTGGAAGCACCTTCCCCCCCGGGTGGACCGCGCGCTCGTCCTCGGCTGCGGCTCCGGATGGCTCGAGCGCGCGCTGTCGCAACGCGGCCGCTTCGAGCGCATCGTCGCCTGTGACTTCGCGCCCGCCACCGTCGAGCGCGCGCGGAAGGAGGCGCAACGGCTGGGTCTTGGGAACATCGAATACCGCGTTCTGGACCTCGAGCACGAGCCGCTCGACGGGCCATACGGCGCCATCTTCGCGAACGACGTGTTGCACCACATCACGGACCTCGAAGGCATCTGCGGCCGGATCCGGGCCGCCCTCGCCCCGGACGGCAGGTTCCTCTTCAACGAGTACGTGGGGCCGAACCGGTTCCAGTACACGGACGAGCGCATGGATTTCGTCAATCGGTACTTCCGACTCCTCTCCGACGATCTGCGCCGCGACCCCTTCTCCGGCGCGGTCCTCTGGCGGCGGGAGAGGCTTTCGGCCGAGCAAGTCATCCAGGAAGATCCGACCGAGGCGGTGAGGAGCGAGGATGTTCTTCCGGTCGCGCGCGCCTCGTTCCGGGTGGAACGGGAGTATCGGTACGGAGGTGGGCTCTTGAACCCCCTGCTCTACGGGGTCGTCGTGAACTTCCGGCACGACGACGCGGACCACGTGAGCGTGCTCGAAACCCTCTGCGGGACGGAAGAGCGGCTCTCCGGCGCGGGAGAGATCGAGTCGGATTTTTCCATCTTCGTCGGAACGCGGGGCAACGGCGCGTGAGGCGGAAGACGGTAGACGGTAGACGGTAGACGGTAGACGGTAGACGGTAGACGTGAAAAGCGACGTGACTGCGTCTGTTCCACAGTTTTCAGTTCAGAGGATGGAACAACGAACTGATAACTGAAGACTGACAACTGAAAACTTCACCGGAGCTCCCACAGGCTCGCCTGGCGGTACGATCCCCTGGGCTTCCAGTTGCCGGGCAGGTGGGCCGCCATCTCGGGAGCCTCCTGGGGGAAGGTGAGCGCGTAAAAAACGTAGCCCGCCGCCTCCATCCGCCGTCGAAACTCGGGGAAGTTTTTTTCCTCCATCCAGTCCCAGCGCACCAGCTTTCCCCAGTGATACGCCTTCATCGCGCCGGAGAACTGCATCGCGACTACGAGGGCATTCTTCGGGACGCGAGCGGAGGCCCAGCGAATGCCGTCGGGATAGATGGACTCGCCTCGCCCGATGTCCAGCACGTCGTACCGTCGGGCGAGCCGGATCCCCACGAAACAAACCACGAGAAAGGCGATCGCGGCGGCGGCTCTGCCCGCCCGGAGCGCTCCCGGGGCGGGGCCGCGTCCGGAAGCCGCGCGCTCGCGAATCCGGGAGAGCAGGCTTTCGCCCAGCATCACCGCGGCGATCGGCAGCGCCGGGATTCCGGGGAGCAGGAACCGGGTGTACCACCAGGCCTCGTAGGGGCCATAGAAGCAGTAGAGAAGAAGAAAGCCGCCGAACCAGGAGAGCAGGAGAAGCCGCGTCCGGAGCGGCCGGCGGCCGTCCGCTCCGAGGAGGAGCCACGCCGCGGGCACGAACGGGCTCATCATCGCGGAGATCCATCGCACGTAGTGCCGAAAACGCTCGGGGAAATTCGCCCAGGCGAAACCGCTCTCCGCGCCTCCGACCGCGTATCCGGTCTTGAGGATTCCCCCGTAGCAGGCGCGATCGAACGCGAAGAGAAAAACCGCGCACGGAGCCCCACCGGCGACGAACGACGCCCAGATCCTGGGCCGGGGCTCGAACGCGAAGAAGAGCGGGAGGACCAGGATCGCGGAAGCGGGTCGCACGAGCACGCCGACGCCGAAGGCGAAGCCGGCCGCGAAGGCGAGATTCGGATGCCTCCGGGATTTCAGCGCGAGAAGAATGGTCGCGATCGCCCAGGCGGCCGCGACCACGTCGCTCATCAGCTGGACGGCAAAAAACGAGAACACGGGCACCGCGGCGAACATCGCTACGGCGGCGAGAGAGCCGATTCGAGACAGGGCGAGCTCGCGGGCGAGAAAGTAGAGGAGCAGGAGGCTCGCGACGGACGCCAGGGGGCTCACGAGGAAAGGGCCGAGGTCCCAGCCGGCCAGGGCCGCGGCGGCGACGAAATGGAGCGGGAGGCCGGGCGGATAGAACGTCGCCATCGTCCCGGGCTCTTTTCCCAGGACGTAGCCGAGCGGGATGAAGAGGTGCCCTTCTTCGGGACGGACCGGCGCCGACGGGGGCTCGATCCGTTCGAGGGGGCGCCCGGCGGCGAGCGCCCGAGCCGCGTTGTAGTACCCGGAGCTGTCCGAGCCTCCGACGGATCGTCCTGCGTTGGAGAAAACGAGCCAGGCGTAGGCGGCCGCGAGGAGCCCGAGCGCTGCCGCCGCGCTCCGACGCGATCTTCGCTCCACGACCCATTCTACGTTTGGAGGGAGCCCGCC
>DATNMZ010000294.1:0-2433 GCA_035602095.1 Thermoanaerobaculia bacterium | reverse complement strand
GCGGCGCCGACAGCTTTCCGGCCTTCAGTTCCCTCTCGAGGCGCGCCATCTCTGCGGCGGCCGTTGCCGCGACGTCCGGGAGCATGGCGCGGAGCAGGACGGGGCTGACCCAGACTGCACGCAGGAACGCGGCGCGCGCCTCCGGCTCCCGGCCGAGACGTTCGTAGGCGCGGGCGAGGTTCAAGTCCGTTTCCGCCCGCTCGCCGAGGGAGAGAGCGCGGCGATAGATCTCCAGGGCGCGCTGCGCCTCTCCCTGGATCAGCCGCGCGGACCCTTCGAGCACCACGGGCCGCGGGTCCCCGGGCAGGGGGGCCTCTGCCGCGGCCGCGACGAGGGCGATGCGGTCGAGCGCCGCGGCCGGGTCCGGGAAATCGCGAGGGTGCGTGACGACGTATCGGAGGGCGTCGGTGGCCGCTCGCAGCTCGCGCTCGGCCCGATAGCGGGGCAGCTCCGGCCGGAGCGCCGCCACGAGGAAGGCCGCCAGCAGGGCCGCCCGGGCGAATCTCACTCGGCCCCTCCGGCGGCGGAGCCCTCTTCCGCGCCCCCCCGCGAGATCCGCCAGGCCCGCCCGGCGGCGAGCAAGAGGGGCAGGGCCGTGATCGGCCGCTGAAGCGGGAACCAGGTGACCGCCGCCATGGCCCCCGCGGCCAGCAGCGCGAGGAGGAGCACGGCTTCCCGCTTCGCGGAGCCCGTGGCGCTCCGCGCGAAGCGGGCGAGCGACACCAGAAGGAGCGCGGCCGCCCCCAGGACGGCGACTCCCGCGGGAACGCCGGCCTCCGCGAAGGGCTGGAGGTAGTCACAGTGCGCTTCGCCATAAGTGCTCGAAGCGAGCGGACTGGTCAGCCTGCGGCGGAGCGCGATCTCGGCCTGGAGCCGGTGGCGGACGAACTCGGCCCCGAACGTGCCGGGACCGAATCCGAGGAGAGGGCGTTCCCGGATCATCCACAACGCGGCGGCCCAGGGGGCAGTGCGGTAGGAGAGCAGCTGATCCCACTCGCCGGCGCGCAGAGATCGCGCCGCCTGGACCGCGCGCACGCGCATCGGCGCGTAGACGGCGATCCCGAGGCCGGCCACGAGAACCGCGGCGCCCAGGGGAAGGAGCGCGCGCCTCCCGGCGAGCCCGAAGAGCAGCACCGCCGTCCCGGCGGCGAGAGCCGAGAGCGAGGTCAGGTTGCGGTTGGCGAGCAGCGCGGCCGCGAAGAGAAGGGTCAGCGCGCCGGCGGCGACTCGTTCCGCGGGGCGGCGCGACACGAGAGCCACTCCGAGGGCTGCGACCGCCGCGAGGGCGAGAGCGAGTGCCAGATAGCCGACGTTTCCGGCGAACGCGCCGGTCGCTTCGCGGTCTCCCTGCGTGACCAGAGGAAAGGGCTGATAGATCCGGCGGGCCTGGAGGATGGAAACAGCCGCGTCGATCGCGGCGGTCGCCAGGAAGGCGGCGAGGAGCGCTCCCCGGTGCCGGAGGAGGACTCGCGATGCCCCCAGCGGGAGGAGGCACGCCGCGACGAGAAGCGTTCGCATCGAGTCGAGGGCGATGTCGCGATGCGGCGAGGCAGCCGCCGACGCGAAGGCGAGCAGGAGCGCGATCCCGGCCAGCGCCGCGGCGGCCCTCCCGTCCCACCACGCGGGCCGGGCCGGTTTCGCCAGCGGGTTCTCCCAGGGGGAGAGGCCGAAGGCGGCGAGCGTCCCGGCCGCGATGGCCAGGAGCGACAGGAGACGCTTCGGCGCGTCGAACGAGGATTCGGCGCCGGAATCGAAGACGAGCGCGGTGGCGGCAAAGGCCGCGGCGAGGAAGAAGGCTGAGAGCGCGGCGGGAAGGTCCCGCGCCCGCGTCTCGACCGCCTTGGCTGCGGGGCGCCGCGGTTTTCGCGCCGCCGTCGCCGACCCGCCCGCTCTCCCTCTCTTGGGCACGGCGCGCATTAAAACAGACAACGTCCGGCGACCCGATCCCCCGGTCCTGCGGAGGCCTGATTGCCGTATATCCTCACTCTCCGGCCATGCGGAAGACTTGGACCTCTCCCCGACCCAAACGGGTTTCCCTTCACCTGTGGGTCTACCGGCACCGCGGGGCGGTGCTCGCCATCGCCGGGGGCGTCGTGCTGGTGAGCCTGATCGTGGTGGCCTACTTCACGTCGGTGGTCGTCTCGCGGTTCGAGGGCCGCCGCTGGAACCTGCCGAGCCGGATCTATTCCGACATGATGACGGTTCGGGCCGGAGATGGCTCCTCTCCCGAAAAGCTCGCGGCGAAGCTCGATCGACTCCTGTATCAGAGAGATGACGCGGCGCCCGTCCGGCCCGGCCACTACCGCAAGACGGCGGGATCCGTCGAGCTCTTCACGCGCCGGTTCCGCTATCCCGGGCATGTCTTCCCGGGCTTTCGGGCCAACGTCGAGTTTTCCGGCGGGCGCGTCGCGGCCGTGCGCGATGCCGCCGGCG